>JBHLKA010000127.1:0-7732 GCA_048887145.1 Candidatus Hodarchaeota archaeon | reverse complement strand
ATGATCTTTTTAATAGTCCTTCTTATTAAAATTCCATTATTATTAAAATTCGTTCAATAACTTTAAAAAACTGATTAAGAGCTTTATTAAAAAATCCTCTAACGACAAAAATGAAAATTTTCTTAAGAATTGATTAAAAACTTCGTTCTATTTGGCTTTAAAGGAAAAACTTATAAAGACAATGGCTTAATATAATTCAATTATTATTCACTCATAAATCTAAATTGAAACTCATTTTGAAAGAATTTACTTTAGCACAAATAAATCAATGGGTCTTAAAGAAACAACATTTACTTAATGATTCTAAAATTAATGATATCCTTCAAATAACAGAGGATATTTGTGGTTTACATGCTACAGGTACAATGGAACCATATCTAACTTTATTTGCACGGGCACCCGATTTTAAAAAAGAAGATTTTGAAAACGAGTTATATATAAAGAAAACATTAGGAAGAATACGTGGCATGCGCAAGACACTTTTTATTCATACAAAGAAAATGATTCCTATCATACATTCTGCTACTAAACATTTAATCGAAAAATTATTTGAAAAATATTTAAATTATCGCGGTATCTCATCAGAAGAATATAAAAAACTCTCAAGCGAAATCTTGAACTTATTAAGTCAGAAAGAAAAGTCAACAAGTGAAATTAAGAAAGCCTTAAATTCCCAAAAAGATATCGGAGCGATCATTTCTATAATGTGTGATGAAATGGCAATAATTAGGACTAAGCCAATAAAAAGTTGGAAAGACAGAAGAATACGGTATGCCTCTTTTAAAGAATATTTCCCAGAAATAAATATTAATAATTACAATGAAGAGGAAGGCTTGAAAATTCTTGTTAAGAAATATTTAAATTCTTATGGACCATCAACTGAAAATGATATTGTATGGTGGACAGGGATAATTAAAAGTAAAATTCGTAAAGCACTAGATGAATTTAGAGACGAGATAACAACCATTAAGATTTCACCCCTTAATCATGATTTTCTCATCTTGCAAACTGATTTGGAAAAGCTTAATAATTTAACCTTAACTGAAGATGATGTGGTTAACTTTTTACCTCAACTTGATCCTTATTTAATGGGGTATAAGGATCGAGAAAGATATATTGAAATTAATAATTATGAATATGTATTTGATCGCTCTGGAAATATAACATCAACAATTTTATTAGATGGAAGAATTATTGGTGTATGGGATGTTATGGAGAAACCAGATCCTATCGTAAAGATGTTAATCTTTGAGAAAATAGATGAAATTATTTTGGATAAAGCTTATAAAGATGCAAAAAGGATTGGAGAGTTTATAATGGAGAAAAAAGTCCAGATAAAAGAATGTAAGCAAATGATTCCTTTAACTAAAAGAACAGCAGGTGGATTTATGACTCCTTTAAAAGATTGTAGTTGAATAAAACAAACATAATTAAAACAAAAAAATAAGCAAAAAAATAATTTAATTGGTGCTATTTTTCTTTGTTGATATTGTTTAATTTAATAACAAGCTTCTAATAAATACATTTTAAAAGCCATCTTTTTTTGTTAAATTTAATATAAAATTAAAATTCTATGTGAAATATGTATTCTCGATATAATGAGTTGTTTAGTAGAGGTTCTCTCAGAGATTTAATATTCGAAGAATCCAAGAATGAAATCAAAAGAAGTATTCAAACGTTAGAAAAATCTATTATATTATTCAGCGACATTGAGGAAATAATAGAATCTTACAAAACTAGATATTCAAAAGAAGAAATTAAACTAATTAAAGAAGATATATACCAGTTAGAGGCTGTGGAAACCACAGTACAGCGTAGACATCCTGTGTTTGATAATATGTATACTGACAAGGCAGGAAAATTCACTTTAGTAATACCTTTTGAAGGGAGTGGCGATCTTCTATATTACCGTCCATCTCTTACAATTTATACTTCGATTAAGGGAGAAGTAATAAATAATGAGATCCATTTACACTTTGTTGATTCTGGGAGAGGAGATTTTAAAAGAGAAGTTGATCAGACGATACAATATGTTGAAGAGTATATTAAATCAATAAATAGCAATATTACTGAATTTAATAATTCTTTAGATTATTTTATTAAAAATAAAATAATAGTAAGAAAACAAAAACTCCAATCAATTGAGAGAAAAGCTCAAACTCTTGGCTACCCCATTAAAAAGAGAGGTGATCCGCCAAGAACCTTTCAAGTTCCAATAAAACAAAAAGAAATAAAATTAGTCCCACCTAAAACCGATAAAGTCATTACTAAACCCGCAACCACGATTGCTATAGAAATATATGAAAGCATTTTGGAAATTTGTCATAGTTTGTCGTTAGTAATGGAGAGAAATCCAAAAACTTTCCGAGAATTTGATGAACAATCAATTAGAGATATTTTTTTACTGGTGTTAAATGCCTTTTTTAAAGGAGAAGCAACGGGAGAAACATTTAATAAAAAGGGTAAAACAGATATTTTAATTCGACATAAAAATGCTAACGTTTTTATTGCTGAGTGTAAATTCTGGGCTGGACCTAAAATATTACATGAAACTATAAATCAACTATTAGGATATAGCACTTGGAGAGATACTAAAACTGCTATTTTCTTTTTTAATAAATCCGTAAATATAACTACCATTTTAAAAAAGATTGACGAGGAAGTTAAGAAGAATGATAATTATAAAGGTGAATATACTATTCAAAATGAAAGTCTAAAAAAGGAAGGTGTTTATAGTTACTTTCTTTCCCTTCCAGAAGATAAGGATATTAAAATATACCTTACCATTCTGGTTTTTGATATCCCAGAATATATATGATCTTTTTTTATTTTCATTCCTAGACGCATCTCGTTTAACATTTAAATTTTCATTGAAATCAGACTCTGAATTTACCTTTCCTGAAATCCTTTTTCTGTTTTTGAAGCTGAAATGAGTGAGATTCTTAAAGAAATTAAATATTTGTAATTATTTGAATCAAATTTGTTATTAAACTACTTTATACTTTTTTTTAGACTTGAAGAAATAAATAAAAATATTAGATGAACTATTAATTTTAAATAAAAATTTTTTAATTAAAAAACTTTGAAATTCATTTCCTAAAAAACTGGAAAAGGGATTAATAATTTCTCAGAACAATCCAATTTATTGGTTAAACCTCGGAATTAAGTTATTAAGATTGAATAGAACTCCAGAAGCTGTGAGTTGTTTAGATAGAGCTTTATCCCTTAATCCAAATTTAGAATTTGCTTGGTCTCATAAAGGAGTTGCTTTGAGTAAATTAGAAAATTACGGGGAAGCATTAAAATGCTACGACCAAGCAATAAAAATCAATCCAAATAATCCTGAAACATGGTATAATAAAGGTTTAACGTATTATAATAGTGGGAATGAGAAAGATGCTGTTATTTGCCTTAATAAAGCATTAGAAATAAATCCTAACTTAGTTAATGCACACTATCAAAAAGGCTTTATATTCCAGAAAAAGGATAAATTTCAAGAGGCATTGGAAGCATTCAATAAAGTTTTGAAGTTGAATCCTAAGCATATTAACACTCTTTTAGGGAAAGGTTTTTCTTTAAGTAATTTAGGAAAGTTTGATAAAGCTTTAGAATGTTATAATTATGTGATATCTATTGCTCCTAATGATTCTAGAGCGTGGTTGCATAAGGGAATTACTTTAGGTCTTCTTAAAAGAACCGAAGAGGCTCTTGAAGCTTTTACCAAGTCGATTGAAATAAATTCAGAAGATGCTGAGGTTTGGTTTTATAAAGGGATGGCACTCCAAGAATTAAATAGAAATCAAGAAGCCTTAGATTGTTATGATAAATCAATTGATAAAAATGAGAATAATTTCATACCATGGCATAATAAGGGTTATTTACTCGCAAAAATAGAAGAAAATGACAAAGCAATTCTATGTTACCAAAGAGCCTTAGAAATAAATCCTAATCATGCTGAAGGTTGGCATAATTATGGTAATTCCTACTTAAAATTGGACAAATTTAAAGAAGCATTGGATTGTTATGATAAATCTCTTAAAATAGATCCTAAAAATGATATTGTATGGTCTAACAAAGGTTTGGCCCTAAATGGTCTTAGTCGATATGATGATGCTTTAGAATGTTTTAAGGAAGCTTTGATGATTGATAATACAAACCCCAAAACATTATACAATATTGGTATTTCACTTGAGAAAAAAGGAAACTATGACGAAGCATTAAAATATTATGATAAATCATTAGAAATAGATAATACATTTACAAATGCTTATCTTAAAAAAGCAATTATTCTTGGCGAATACCATGAAAGTTATGAAGATGCATTAGAAATTTATGAGAGCGTGTTAAAAATGGAGCCAGAGAAAATAGAAGCTTTAATGAATAAAGCTGCGGTATATGTGAAGATAGGAAAGAATAAAGAAGCAATTCAACTTTATGATAAAATAATAGAAATAAATCCAAATTTATTTCAAGCTTATAATAATAAAGGAAGTGTTCTATTTCAATTGGATGAATTTGACAAAGCAATAAGATGTTATGATAAAGCATTAGAATTAAAAAATGATTTGATAGAAGCGTGGGTAAATAAGGGGGTTGCATTAGAGAGAATCCAAAGACAAGTAGATGCTTTATTTTGTTATGATAAAGCAATTAAAATAAATCCTGATTATCTCGATGCATGGTATAGAAAAGGAATGCATTTAGGAAGAATAGGTGCTCGTAATGAGGAGATTGAATGTTATAATAAAGTATTAGAAATTGATTCAAATCATATACAAACTTGGTCATTAAAAGGCGCATCTTTATCTGTCTTAAACAAATATGAAGAAGCAACTCATTGTTTTAAAGAGGTATTGAAGAGGGATAAAGAAGACATAGAAATATGGGACTTTCTTGGGGTTGTTCAAACTTTTCAAGAAAAATATCAAGAGGCAATTAATAGTTTTAATAAAGCACTTGAAATTAAAAAAACAGATCCAAAAATTTTTTTCCATAAGGGAAATGCACTCTTTTACTTAGAAAAATATAAAGAAGCAATTAACTGTTATGATGAATCTATTAACTTAAATCCATCTAATGAGGAAGTTTGGGCAAATAAAGCTATTGTTTTAAATAAAGTAAGAGATTATCATGAAGCAATTAAATGTTGTGAAGAAGCATTAAAATTAAACCCTTTATTTATTAAGGCTCTAAATATTAAAGGGATTACATATTCACATTTAAATGATCTTGATAATGCTTTATATTGTTATGATCAAGCATTAATTTTAACATCAAATGATTTTGGTCTGTTATCTAATAAAGGTAATACTCTTGCAAAGTTAGGAAAAGATGAAGATGCTCTTAAACATTTTAACGCAGCTCTAGAGATAAATCCTAACTTTGCAACAGCGTACTTTAACATGGGAACAACTTATATGAATATTAAACAATATGAAAAAGCATCTGAACATTTCAAAAAAGCTAAAGAGATATATATTAAAGAAGGGAACTCTGAACGTTCTAAGGAAGTTCAAATTTATGAGATATGGGCTAATAATACATCATTATTGCTAGAAAAATTAAATCCATTAGATGAAATGTTTTTAAATAGTTTAAAAAGTTCTAAGCTAAATTTTTTAAAAGAAGAAAGCGAAGAAATTTCAAAAGAAATACAAAGTATTACCCAGTCATTTAAAAATTTAATTTTACCAGAAGAGGCTAAAGAATTATTAATTTCAAAAAGTATTTGTTTTAATTCACTTGGGAGAATCTTAAGTTTGAAAGACTTAGACTTTAAAGAATTAAAATACGCAAAAAATATTTTTAAAAAATGGAATTTAGAGAATCTAATCATCGCATTAAATGCTATTGAGATTTTCTATCAAAAAATTAAAAAATATGATTCTATTGAAAATATTTCTGATAAAGATCAAAAAGATCTATTAGTATCTCTTAGTATTGTTCAAAATTTTGATGGAATCTTAACTTCAGAAATTTCAAGCAAAGTAAAAAGTACTTATTCTATAAGCAAACCAAAAATTATAAAAAGAGAATTAAATATTGATTCAATTTCTCTAAGAGGTTTAGAAAGTAAAGAATTTATAAGAATTTGCTTGGTACCATTAGATTTTGTATTAACTAAAACTTTTCCATATACTTTAAAAAACAAAAAATTCATCTATGATAAAATACAACAGGCATTAGAATTAGCCCAAGATAATGATGTAGAGATTATTTGTTTCCCTGAATTGAGTTTTGAAGAAGATTTTATTAATGCAATCAAAAAAATAAATGATATGATTATTATATGCGGAAGTTTTTATGATGAGAATTATTACAATAAAACCATTGTTCTATATAATGGTAATATTTATCCTATATATAAAATCAATCCGGCTCCTAATTTAGAGGATATGATTGACCCAGATAAATGTATGAAGTGTGGAAGTGAAATTAAAATCTTTTTAGATGGGAATAATAATATCAGATTCACCATTTTAATATGTATAGATTTCTATAGAGAATGTTGGAAACTTTTCGATTACGAAATAAATGGAAAGAGAGGTGTAAATTTTGTTTTTGTTCCTTCATATGATGACAATTCCGAAAGATTTCAGGAAACTTGTGATACCTTTTGTCAAAATTACAGCTCAGATGTATTAAAGGTCTCAAACTTAAATGCAATAACATGTATTTTTGGGAGAGTTCATAGAGTCCTTATAGAAAGATTAAAAAATGAGGGATTTCGTAAGGATGATAAATTTAATTATAAATTATGTGAAGCTGATGGAGAAATGATATTAATTGTGGATCTAGCTAATAGACCGGTTGAAGTACCTACTCCAATAGATAGTACTTCTCGAATAAGAATAGTTAAGAGATATTTATATAAAGATAATAAGTGGGAGGAAATATGAGTAAAGGTATATTAAATTATTAAATAAATTCAGATTAATCAAAATGTTCTACATCCTCTATACAATTCCATATTGCATAAGGAAATTTAACATCTCTCTTATTTATTTTAAAAATATCATTTTTATGAAATCTTCTTTCAGAATCAGGAAAATATCAGGATTTCAAAACTGTTCCCATTTCGGGATTAGTCGATTCTTTAATCTACTATGAAGAAAGACTTAGGAGGATAACGAGAAATTAATAATTTAGCTCCTCATCAAATATTATATTTAACTTCAAGTTTTATAGCAATGAATACTTTTTGTAGAAAAGAAAAAAATTATAAAATTATATAAATTGGTTATTTAATCCATCATTTCTTGAATAATCGGTCCAAACAATCGCTTAACTTTAAAAGATTGTAGTTGATTAGAATAAAAAAAGGCAAAAAAATAAAAAGAGATATTTAATTGGTTATTTAACCTTGCGATTCTGCGATTATATCACCAAACAATCGCTTTACCGCCTCAATTCGAGTTTCTTCCCCAATTTGTTCAACATTCTTTAGGGAAATAGCCTCTTTTGGACAGATTGCGATGCATTGAGGTTCTCTCTCTCCTACTTCAGGATCTATGAATTCTTCTTTCATATTTTCACATAAATCGCAAATAAGTGCTTTTTGACTTGATAAGTGAAGAGTAATAACTCCAAAATCGCATGCGCGGATACAAAAACCACAACCATTGCATTTATCATCATCTACAATAATGGAACCAGTCTCTGGATCTTGTTCTAATGCTTTTTCAGGGCAACTGCGAACACAGGGAGAGTCTTCACATTTTTGGCATGCTAA
>JBHLKA010000126.1:0-7781 GCA_048887145.1 Candidatus Hodarchaeota archaeon | reverse complement strand
TTCTTATTTTATTAGGTATATTATTTCATAGTTCCGCAGATATATTTTTTTTCAGGTTGTTGATTAACTTTTATACCTGGTTTTTTATTATTTACTACACCTATCGTATTATCTCGAAAGCTTTGTTATCTTCAAATCTTAAGAATAATCAGAAATATCTTCCTGGAATTTTGCCTTTTTCTTATAGTATTTATAGCAATGATATTATGGAAAATGAAATCTCATTAAGCCTAGAAAGGAAAATGCATTTCTCAAAAACCAAGGAGCTGGCTAACACTAGTACTGTCTTAAATACCGAAGAAATGGTTCTTTTCAAAAAGGGGATGGAACTATGTAATGCAAATTATTATTATGCCAAATGGACCGTGTTTCCAATCTTTATAAGAGAGGAGGAGATTTTTTCAATCAAATTATTTTTTTTAGAAACGATGATGCGTAATAGAACTATGTATATTCAATTTGATTTTGGTATGCGTACACTACAATTAATAGATTTTAATAGAGGCTCTGGAAAGATAACACATTAACGTAAAAATTCTTTAAGGAGATAATGTAAGTGAAATTCATGCGCAAAAACGAGATTAGGAAGGAAATTGAAGAAATAGTAAATAGAGAGACTAGAGCCTGGGATAATCAAGATGTTGATCTTTTAATGTCCATATTTCATCCCGATATGGTTTGGCCTTGGCCAAAGACGCCACTGTCTCATGATCCAATAGAATGGGTTCTTGAATGGGGCAGATATGATTATACCCGCTGGAAAAGTGGCTGGTTAGAACTATTCAACAGATACAAATTAGAACATAATAATAGAGAAATTAAAAAAATTGAAATTTCTAAAGAAGGTGATGGTGCATTTGCCGTGATTGATATTGATACGCTTTGGGTTGATAGAGACGGCAAAACAAATCATTGGAAAGGAAGAGTCTGTAAAGTTTATACAAAGATAGGAAATGAATGGAAAATGATTATGCAGACTGGAGTACTTGAATATTAATATACTTATAAGAGGATCTTATTCTAAATCTTCTAAAAGGGGTTCATCCTCAATAAATTCACAACTTAAACCTAACTTTTGAAAATATTTACATAATGCCATACAAGCGAATTTCTCTGTTGAATAATGAGTCCCTCCAATTAGATTTATTCCTTTTTCTTTCTCAAGCTCATGTACGTTTTTGCTATAATCATTTAGTGCTGTTATACCAGTTACGTATGTATTTATCCCTAGATCTACGATTTTTTGAATAATGTCAATTTCATTACCACCACCCGCTATTAATGCTACATTCTGATCTCTAATCTCATCGGTCCCATATTTCCATAATTTTGTTTTATGTCCAACGATAATACTGAATTTATGGGCTAATTCTTCTGGAGTCTTTAAATCGGTTTTTCCATAAATCCCAACCTTCACACCAAAATATTCATAAAACTGCCCTTCGGGAACAATCTCTAGGGCTTTAGCTAAGGAGGTGGTTGTTGAATATTCCCCATTCTTATCTAATGGAACATGCATCGTATATATTGAAACACCTTGTTGTTTTAACTTTGGGAGCAATTTTGGATTAATATCTAGAAAAATTTGTGGACTTGTTATATCCCAAACCATCGGGTGGTGAGTTATTAAAAGAACTCCTTCTTTACGAAGGTTTAGTATTTCATTTAAAACATGATCACTGGGAAAAACTGCTGTAAAAACAGAATTGATTTCTTGTGAATTATCTAGTAGGATTCCCATATAGCGCTGCTTGAAATTCTCACTAATATATTCGTTGTAATCCATTCTTGCCCAATCATCCCTACACTGATCAAGCTCAAAATCTTCATCAAGTTTTTTATATAATGTTTTAGTATCCATTTTCTTTTCCTATTCACTATTAATTTTAATGTTTAAAACTGGACTATTAAAATTTCAAGTAGGATTATATTTACCTAATCACATAAAAAAAATAAATTTTAATTCAATTATAATTTGAGGATATAATAATGGAAAAGATTTGGATAATTCATAACTCTATGTATGGAAACTCAGAGCAGATTTCAAAACAAATTGCTGATGGTTTAAAAGATAGTTATGATGTTAGTGTAGATAGCATTAAAAACATTAACCCTGAAGATATTGCTAAAGATGAACCTCATGGCTTAATCATCGCGGTTCGGATCGTCGCTTTTAGGTCGGATAAAGAGATTCTAAAGTTTATTAAAAATTTAGACGAGATCATAACTAAACCAATTTCGAAAATTGCTTATTTTTCGACCCATGCATTAGGTTGGAAGAAATTATTTATAAAGGGAATGAAAAAGACGCTTGAGAAAATTGGATGTGTTGAGGAAATATGTCCAGAATATCTTGAAATAAAAATGCAAAAGCCTGAAGGACCAGCTGTGGAAGGTGCCGATGTAAAAATTGGAGAATATATTTCTACATTAAAAGAATTTATGAAATAAAACAAATAAGAACAACTTTTACTTGATTAAATATTTATTTCTTATTTTTTACCAAAATCAATAAATACACTTACCACATTTAACTTATATTTTAAATCTAACCGCAATGTTTTAACTCCTTAATATAAATATTAAAAATTTATACTCTTTTAGCTTTTTAATAATTAAGATCATATATTATAATTAAACTATACTAAATTCTAAGCGATAGAAGATTGGTTCGGCCTCCAACTGAAGGAAATATCTGTCTCCGATGCAAGGGAGCAAGACTATTATGTGGTAAGAAAACGTGCCCTATTCTTTTAAAGAAATCTGTATTAAAGTCGATGGTACCATTTAAATTAGATTCGACTATAAGGGATGTAGAGATTTTTGGCGCCAGTCCTCCAGGAGTATTTATCGGGCATTTCAATTATCCTAATGTTTATATTGGACCTCTTGTTCCTTATCAAGAATTTGATTTAAAATTGAATATTTCGGATAATTACATCCTTGATGCACCTGAACTTTGGTTTGGAAAAGATATGGTCGATATTATTCGTTATAGAAGCAGTCTAGTACGTAACAATTTTAAAACAAATGTGCGAGTAGGTCGCACAGGCAGAAAAAATACTCCACCTATTAAAATTCAAAAGTTATTAGATGCGTCCCAAGAATTAGCAATGGCGGCAAGACCCGTAGATACTGAAACAAAGCTTGGAAAAATGAATTTTAGAATGTTGATGGATAATCATGCTCCGCCTATTGGACCTACTGGGATGACCGAAAAAATTGAAATCGCAGAAAATGTAAAGGTACATCCAAAAGTAGATTATTGTGTATCGGATACAGATTTGAAAGCTACTAATGCGATTTCTGAGTATTTATACTTTAATGGTCATGTTCCAGAATCGACAATTAGGAGGATTTTTTCTGCAGGATTACTTGGTCAAAAAAGTAATAGAAGACTTGTACCTACACGTTGGAGCATAACCGCTGTAGATGACATTATCTCGAAAGCGTTAATTAAGGAAATTAAAAAATTTCCAGAAATCGATGATTTTCGAATTTTTGAAGCAACCTATTTAGATAATCATTTCAAGATTCTTCTTTTTCCTGGTAAATTTATGTATGAAATGAACGAAGTGTGGGCTCCTAATACGTTATGGAACGTTTCTCTTAATGGAAATACTCGAAATTTGAAACCTCAGATAATGACTGATTTTGAATTTTATCGAGGTAGAAAGAATTATGCAAGCAACATAACTGGTGCATATTATGCTGCGCGAAAATCGATTTGTGAATATCTTTATGATATTAAAAGGCAAGCAAGAGTATTGATATTTAGAGAAGTTTCTGGGGGTTACGTTGTGCCTCTTGGCGTCTGGGTTATAAGAGAAACATGTAGAAACGCTATGTATACCAGTGAATCAATCATTCTGGATAACTTTAACGATGCAATTATCAAAATGGCGGAAGGATTCATGGTTGATTACAAATATTGGAAAAAGAATAGTAAATTAATAAATTTCATCAAAAAACAGAGATCCATCTATGAATATTTATAGTATACTTTAGGCGAAAGATTCTTTCTGAAAATGCAAAGAATTTATTAAAAATCTAAAGAACCAAGGGTGAGATTTTATGATTTGGAAAACTAAGATAAATCAATTAACAGGAACCAAATATCCACTTATAATGGCAGCATTTGCTCGAATAAGTACGATTGATTTTGCTGCGGCTTTTTCTAATGTAGGAGGATTAGGTATAATCACAGCCTTGAATTTTAAAATCGACAAATTCAAGAATGAGTTGCAAAGAATGCAAGCATTAACAGATAAACCTTTTGGGGTTAATATTACGGTTGTTCCTCCTCAAGCAAGACTCTCAGAGAGACTTACTGAAGAAGATTATCTAAAATATGTTGAAATTGCACTAAATGAAGGATTAAGTGTATTTACCACTTCAGCATATCAAGCACCATTCATAGGAAAGAGGGTACATGAAGCAGGTGGTTATTGGTTTCATAAATGTGCTTTGATTAGACATGCTATTTCGGCAGAGAAAGCTGGAGCAGATGCTATTACATTAACGGGCTTAGAAGCTGCCGGATTTAAAAATCCTTACCAACACTCAACAATGGTTAATTTAACTGTAGCTAAAAGGATATTAAACGTGCCAATAATTGCTGCTGGAGGAATAGGAGATGCACGTGGATTCCTAGGAGCATTAGCCATGGGAGCAGATGCTATTTGCTTGGGAACTGCCATCTTGTTGACTAAAGAAAGCCCTCTTCCGCTACATCTAAAGGAGGATTGGTTAACTACTGATATATTGTTAGAAGATTATCACAATAAATTGTATCATTTCTCTCTGAAGGGAACGCGCGTACCATCTCCTGCAACAGCTTTCATCCATAATGAAAATTCTTTAAAAGATTTTATTGAAAGTCTGGTTGATACCGCAGAAAAAATTTTAAAATCATGGGGTTTCACAAATGAAGAATTTAACTGTATATAAACTAATTTTCTTATACTTAATTTTGAGATAATAGCATAAAATCCTTTCTTTGTTATATTAAAAATATTTTTAAATTTATTTAATTTAAGAAGAATATTGTTAAATTGTATATTATATCCATTTGGAGTTAGAGGATAAATTATGTCAAATAAATCTATAGTATATTGGGCCCCGCCAAATGAAATTAGTGCAATATCTTATGACAAAGAAAAGATGCTAACTAATAATTTAGTAAAAACGCGATTAATAACGGATAAAGTATTAGATCATATTAATTCTGGTGATAAAGTAGGAGTAAAACTCCATTTTGGAGAAGCTCATAATACTCGCTACTTACGTCATGATTACATTCGCGAAGTTGTAGAAGCTATTAAATCAAAAGGAGGGTTTCCCACGCTTATTGAAACCCAGGGTTTAGGGATGTATCCACAACAAATAAGCATTTCTGAAAATTATTCGGTTTGTCTCGGACACCGAAAAACAAAAGCTAATCATGAAAAAATAGCACATCTTCATGGGTTTTCAGAGTCAATAATCGGAGCACCAATAAAATTCATTGATGGTGAAAAAGGTATTGAAAGTAAAATTATTAAGATAGATGGAATTCATTTTAAAGAAGTTTCTGTAGCGGCAGGTCTGTTTGAATATGATAAAATTGTAGTAACATCTCACTTTAAGGGACATCCACAGGCTGCTTTTGGAGGCGCGTTAAAACAGCTTGGAGTTGGTTGTGTAACTAAAAACCATAAATATGTACTTCATTATATCGGTAATTTAAGTATCAATACCGAAATGTGTAATATATCTAAATGTTCTCAAGAATGTATTGAAGCATGTCCTGCAGGTGCTATAAAAATCGGTGGTGAAACTGCAATAATAGACAACTCTCTATGTGTGTATTGTACAGCTTGTTTAGAAAGTTGTCCTGTAAAAAAAGCAATAAATAGAATATTTAATACTAACCAGAATGAATTTAACATCATGGCAGAAAAAGTTATTGATAATGCTACAGCCGTTTTTAATTCCTTTGGTCCTGAAAATATTCGGTTTATTAATTTTGCCTTTGATATACCTCTTATGTGCGATTGTGTAGTTAACGCTAATATGCCTATAATACCTGATCTTGGTATCTTTGGTTCAGCTGATCCTGTAGCCATAGATAAAGCTTGTGTTGATGCTGAAATTAACGCTCCTGGACTCCCAATCTTGAAAGCAGATGGTCAATGGACTGAACCAATTCCGATGGGAGTCGAAAAAATTAACGCTATGAGCAATTATCTCGATACATCTTGGCAAATTGATGCAGCGGTTAAAAACAAACTTGGATCTAAAGAATATGAGTTAGTAAAAATATAAAATTAATCTAATTTTTTTTAAATCTCAATTGGAGTTAATTCTTTTAATTTCTTAATTTTTTTCACTTTTGGTCTTGAGATTAAATGTCCTCTTATCATAACCATCATCACTTCACCTAAAAAATTAATATTTTCTAGTGGATTTCCTGGAATCACTATTAAATCAGCAGATTTACCAGTTTCAATACTACCAGTAAAATTATCTATTCCAATATTTTTGGCATTTCCCTTAGTTACATAATAAATTGCTTCTTGTGAGGTCATTTTTGTATATTTAAGATAATATTTCAACTCTTTCCATAGGTCATATTGTGTAGAATATGGAACCGAAGCATCTGTTCCACAAGAAATATTTATACCTTCTATATAGGCTTTCTGAAGAGCGTAAATCATACCCCTTTCAACAATTTTAGCATTTTCGAAACTTTCTGGCATAATTTTTGTATCTTCTATCGGTAACGTTGCTAAACCCATACCAGCAGTAATAGTAGGGGTCACAACAGTATATCCTCTAAGTGATTTTGGATTATCCTTGAATAAGGGAACCAAATCATCAGTAATTTCAGCGCCATGTTCAATACTGTCGACACCACCTAGTAAAGCTTCTTTTATCCCTTCTGTGGATTCACAATGTGTTGCTACTAACAAACCGCCACGATGTGCTTCAAAACAAGCAGTTTCAATTTCTTCTACAGTCATTTGAGGTCTTCCAGCTTCTCCCACCTTCCTTGCATCCATAACACCGCCGGTAGAAAGTATTTTTATAAAATCTACCCGTTTTCTAAGATTTTTTCTAATTGCCTTTCTAATTTCAGGAATAGAATCTGCTATGAATGTCATTGCACTTCCATGACCACCTGTTATACATATTCCTTTCCCAGCACATATTAAATTTGGACCTAATATTTTCCCTTTATTTATTTTATCTCTTAGTTTCAAGTCAATATAATGTGGATCTCCCATAGATCTTAGTGTGGTTATTCCTGCATTCAAAGCTGTAAAAGCATTTTTTTTCATCATATTTAAAAGGATTAATTTACCCAAAGGTGTTCCCAAGAACTTCATAAGTTTTTCCATCGTCTCATCGCTTAATTTCATCAATCTTGTTGGCTTCCCGCTGCCGGTTAAATGACAATGAGCATTTATTAAACCTGGAAGTACATAAGCTCCTTTTAAATCAACTTGTTTATATCTTTCAGGAACTTTTACATCATTAATGGATCCTACTGCCGTGATAATGCCAATTTTTTCACCTTTTTCACCAATATTTTTAATTAAAATTACTCCATTATCTATTACTTTACTATCTCGATTTCCATCAATAATAGAGCAATTAATTAAAGCGAGATTAATTTTTGTTTGTCTCTTTCTATATTTTAATCTCTTTAACCATGAAATTATGAGATATATTAGAATTAAATTTATAAAAACACCAAAAATAGAAACAACCCAATACCAAGTAAAAGACATCCATGA
>JBHLKA010000125.1:0-7857 GCA_048887145.1 Candidatus Hodarchaeota archaeon | reverse complement strand
TGTCCTAAGTATGGTGGATTGCCTATTATTATATCATATGAATCATTTAAATCAGATCCAAGAAAATTTTCAAATTTGAATTTTACTGTTGGATAGCATTCGATTAATATGTTCTTCAAATTAATATCTGTTTCATAGGCGGTTATATCTGAGAATTTATTTTCAATTAGTAACTTTAAAAATACCCCTCTACCAGCAGATGGTTCTAGAATTCTTAAATCAGTTAAATTCTGCCGTTTATTTTCAAAAAGATTATTATCTTCTATTAATTTAACAATGTTTTCCACCATGAATTCAGCAATATATTCTGGTGTAAAAATTTGACCTATTGAATTGTCCTTTAAATTAATATGACTTTTTAAAACCATCTAATCTTAATATTAGATTAAAATATCTAAAAATATAATGATTTTTCAATTAATATAAATTTTTAAAAAAAATTATCCTTCATGATGATGATCATGGTGATGATGCTCCATTTTTATATTAACTGGTCGTAAAGAACCAATTGCCCATCCTGTTACTTCATTTAATGAGGGGTGAATTATCATAGATTTATAAATCGGCATGAATGAACCACCTTCTGGGCATGCCCGTTCCAATTTTGGTACATCTGCTTTTTCAGAAAATTCGGGTAAGATACATGTAAATCCTGAGTTCATTAAATACACAAATGGTTGAACTAAGACTGCAGCATGAGGTCCAACAACATGTGCACCTAAAATTCTATAAGATTTGTCAACGATTAACTTAACAAAACCATCATCAACATCACTTTGATCAAAACCCATGGCAAATCCTTTTGCCACAGTTGAATAATTTTTTAATGCTACAAATATTTCATAACCTTTTTCTATAGCTTCAGCTTCAGTCATTCCTACATGTCCTATTTGGGGGTGGGTAAAAATAGCCCATGGAACGGCAGAATAATCAACTGATTGCTTATTTTCTGGGGGTCCAAAAATATTATTTGAGCAAATTTCTGATTCATAATTGGCTTTATGTCTAAATTGATATAATCCATTTGCATCACCAATACACCATATATTTTCTTTGGTTGTTTCTAAATACTGATTTGTTTTTATCCATCCTCTGTTATCAACTTCAACACCTGTTTTTTCAACTTTTAGGAGAACGGCATTTGATTTACGACCAGCGGCAATGAATATCTCATCAGCTTTTATTTCTACAATGTCTCCAGTTTTCAAATTCTCCGCAATTACAATTTTAAGATTCTTTTTAGATTTAACTTCAATGGCTTTATGATTCACCAATACATTCATATATTTCTTAAAATTTCGTTCTAAAAATTTACTGATTTCAGGTTCCTCTGTTGCTACCAAACGTGGAAGCATTTCAACAATGGTTACTTCTGTTCCTACGGCAGAAAAAATATGAGCAAATTCAGCAGCAATCACTCCGCCTCCAATTATAATTAGACTTTTCCAGGGTTTATTAGGAAATTTATCATCAAAAAAAGATTCGTTTGTGATATAGTCAACTTGATTTAATCCTTTAATGGGCGGAATTAATGAACGTGCCCCAGAAGCTAAAACGAATTTTTCCCCTTTAAATCTCCCAAGATTTTGCTGCCCGTCGTGAGTTTTTACCTCCATTTCATATTCTCCAATAAATTCGCCTACTCCTCGATATAGCTTCAGATTTGGAATTTGAGATAATCCATTCTCTATTTCATTACTCTCATCAATTTGAGACCACATGCGCTTTGAAATTAATTCCCAATTTACATTTTCTATTGTGAAATCAATGCCTACCTTCTTTGCATGTTGAGCTTCTCGAATTAAATCGGCTGGATAAACTAATACTTTTGAAGGAATACACCCACGTGTCAAACATGTAGCACCAAGCTTAGTATCCTCAACAAGAGCACAATTAAGGCCCATTTGAAGTCCAATGTTAATAACATTAAGACCAGCTCCACTGCCAATTACAATTAAATCATATGTCTCCATACATTCCATTTTAATTATATAACTTTTAAAGTTTTTAGTAATAAATTAAAGGTATAAAGCTGAAAGAAAAAATAAAAGATCGAGTTTAACAAATCATTTAATCTTAGTAATTTTAATTATCATAACAACTATTACTAATGGTGCTTACGCCATTTGGGGTATCATTAGATGATTTAGTCGAACTAGTTTCAAAAAATAAATGTCCTGAATGCAGATATGAAGTGGATACATTTACTGTTCATGGTAGAATTATGGAGAAAGAAGGATTAGGATGTTCATCAATCGTTAAGTGGATATAAATGTAAAATTTTTGTCTTGAAGTCATTCCTTTACGATAAATCATATTAAATCAGAGATTATTTATTGTACAACATTTGTAAAAAATCCTAAAAATTTCATTTAACCCTAAAGAGGCAATAAGTAGTTAGAAGCATTTCTGAAAATACAAAATTCATTTTTTAAATGATAATATGGTCGCTTTGGCCCCGCAATAAAATCTTGTTTTTTGATAAAAATGTTGCACATTAATTTTTGAATAAAAATCAAAAAAAAAGGTTAAAATAATAAAAAAAAGGAAAATCTTTATGTTTCTATGATATCCATTAACTTAGGAAAGATCCTGGGATAATGAACAGCCATACAATGTATTCCTGCAAGAAGATTTTTTTTCCTTAACTCTCTAATAAAAGGCTTAAAGAATTCATAATTAGCTTGATCATAAGCCTCTTTTTGCATTTTTTTATCGGTTGAAAAATCTGTTTTTATTGATTTCCATTTCGCAAGAATGTCTTTGGGTACAGAAACTCCCGGAACGAATGTATCAAAACCTTTACAAATTGCATAACTTTTCATTGGGAATATTCCTAAAAGAACAGGAATGTTGTACTTTTGAATTTCAGTTAAAAACTCAATTGTACGATCTAAATCATATACAACTTGAGTTTGTAAAAACTCAGCACCAGCTTCAGCTTTTCGACCAATTTTTAAAACTTCTGCTTCCATTGGCTCTGCATTTGGATTTGCCGCAGCTCCAACATGGAAAGTTGGAGGGTGTTCTATTTCATGTCCATTTATTTTACCAGTGTCTACCATTTCTCTAACAAGTTTTACTAATGTAGCAGAGTCTAAATCAAAGACTGGTTTACTTTCAGACATGTCTCCTAATGCTGGATGATCACCAGTGAGTGAAAGGACATTACGTAATCCTAAAGCATGACCTCCCATTATCATTCCAGCAATTCCAAGTTTATTAACATCTCTTACCGTTAGTTGCCAAATAACTTCTAAATTTGCTTCCATTTGTATAATATGCGATGCTGCCATACTGTTAATAGTAACAATACCAAGCGGACTATCAGTAACGTTAGCAGCAACAACATAAGGAGCCATTTCTTTCGCTTCCTGAATAGTGTGAGAAAGATCACAAGTTTTTTCTGGTTCAAGTTCACCAGTAAGTATAAATTCACCTTTTTCTAACATTTCTCCTAATTTTGAATACGCCATTTAGTTCACCCCCCTATCTAAATACCACTTCCTGTTGATGACCAGATTCAGACCAATCTCGAGCATCACGTAATCTGCTGAATAAATCTAATCGATTTATAGCTTTCAAGCGATTAAAGATCAAAATCCAACCACAATCCTTTTCATAATTACCAACTTCGCATTTCCCATCGACCATACCCCCACAAGGACCATTCATGAGTCCTTTAGCACAAGTAGCAATAGGACAAATTCCTCCGGTGTAATTTAAATAACAATCACCGCATGCTCGACATCGCATATAAAATCGTCCAATTCTCTCCGTCATTCCAATAAATTTTGTATTATTTGAAATAAGTACAGGTTTCTCTGGATATTTTTTTTGGAGAACTTCCACGATTGATTGAGCTCCAAGTCCGCAACTAAGCGTGAGTATTGCATCAGATTCTTGTAATTCATCATCAATTCTACGTAAATCTTTCTTCATAACTCTATTATCACATACATCTTCAGAAACGATTACTGCTTCTATTTCATATCCTCTTTCCTCTAATTTTCTCCTCCATTCTTCTGCGCCTTCAGTTCCCCCAGTTTGGCATAAAGCAGCACAGGTTCCACAAGAAACAAGAGTTAGTTTTTTAGCCTTATAATTCTGAAGAGCTTCAAATACTTCTTCATCTGGCTTTTTAGTTGTAATCACAACCAATATATTTCTACTCTTTTTAGTAATTTTTATTAAATAATTCCTTAAATAGTGAAATTAATAAATTTATTAAAATTTAATTATTATTTTTTAAACTTCTTATTTAAAAACAAAAATTATTAAAGATAAAAATAGTTGTAATTATGACAAATTTTTTTCATTTTTCTTTTATTTGTTCCATTTTGTATAAATTCAGAAATTGTAATGAACAAGATCAGTAATAGGATATATCCAATTGAATCACATAATTATCATATTTTATAATAGAATATAAAAAATTTGAATCCATTAATTATTATTTTAGTTCCGGCATATATTTCTCATAATCGCTTTTCGCAGCTTTTCTTAAACTAGTTTTAGCTCCACAATTTTCACAATGTATCGTAAATGTATGGCTAAATTTCTTACAACTTTCACAGAAGTACAAAAAGGTCTTCATATATGCTTTTCTACGTTCTTTTGTAATTTTATCAACTTTTTCTTTAATAGGTTGGAGTCTGTGTCTATGTCTAATATAAAAAATTATTACTAAGGAACTTATACTGATAATGGCTATAATCACAATAATTAGTATAACATCAAAGGAAGATGGTACTTCTGTAAGTCCACGGGCATAATATATATCCATTTCATTATTTCTTCCATCAGACCAAGCAACATGAGGAATACCGTTATTATCGAGTTGAATGGCAAAATATTCTCCCGGTCTAAAGAATGCACTACTAGTATCTCTATCTGCTATTGCGATCTGGTCAGAAAATTCTGTTTCATTTCGGTAAAAACCAGTATAATTAACGGTCCGGTAATAAGGTTTGTAATTACCTCCTTGCTCACTATAATAAACAATATGTAGACGCCCAGTATCGTCAATTACCATATCTGGATTCCATTGGTGTCCTGATGTTGAAGGATTTATTCGTATCCGCTCACTCCAATTTGATCCGAAATCATCCGAGTATCTTAAATATACATCCCACGTATCAGCTGGTTGATCATATTTATCAGCCCATAATACATATAGTCTATCATTTTGATCAAATTTAATAACAGGTAAAGTTGCTTTACTAGGGCTATTTCCTATAGGTTCGAAAAAACAATAATTTCCATCTTGATTTATATGTTCTGGAGCATTAAATGTTATTCCATTGTTTATACTTTTTGTGAAAAGTAAATTCCCACCTGTATCAGGAGCCCAAGTCCATGCAAGAAAAACATCCCCGCTGCTATTTAATGTTACATAGGGCCCAACGAAATAAAAATCTTCTCCTAAATCCGAAATTTCTTGATATGTATCCCCACCATCTATAGAACGTGAAATTCGTACTGTTGCATTACCTGTTGGCTCGATGTCTACATCATCATATGCAACACAAACGGTGTTGTTTTCTCCTACAACGATTGTTTCTTTATCAGCAAAATAAGTACCGTTTGAAGCCTTAACCGGTGTCCATGTGTTTCCATAGTCAATACTCTTTGCTACTGTAATTTGTGTCAGGTAATCTCCCGATGGGTCTGAAAGGTAACCAAGCTCAAATTCCAGATAAGCATAATATATAATTCCATTATACCAATAAAGCCAAGGATCTGATTGGCGAGTAAATCTACCGCCATACATTGGCATATCATATGGATTAGTCCATGTCTCACCTCCATCGGTAGACTTTACAATACTAACCCTGGCGCCCCCACCACTATGAGTTTCTGAATTTTTCCAACCTACAAAAATTGTTTCATCTGGAAAATCACTTATTGCCATCGATACTTCAACATGATGCGCGTAATTACTATCATCTATTGATAAAAGCCTATTGTCTGAGAATGATAGTATTTGTGGATAATCTTCTAGTGATAATCCAATTTCATTACGACTATTAAAACTAGCTACGAATTTCATAAAAAAGGATAATGAATAAAATGTTAATAATAGAAAAATAGCAAAATACTGAAGAAGTTTAATTTTAATTGATTTTTTCATTTTCTTTTAAATATCCATTGGAAATTTATAAAATTTATGTAGGAAAAAGACCCAACCTATAATATTAAACCGCCAAGAAGAGCCCTAATTTATAAAACTAGAAATCAAAAATTTAAGAAATTTTATATCTAATTTTGTATTAAAATAATAATACAAGAACTTAGGGAATCTTATTTAAAATGAGAAGAATAGGCAGCATTGATACTATTCGCGGCATATGCATGTGGATTATGATATTTGGGCATATATTAGAGTGGTGGATCAGTTTTGAAAGTTATTGGTTTAAAGAATGGATGTTTGCTTTTCTCGAATCGGTTGGCGCTACAGGATTCCTGTTTGTATCAGGAATAAGTACTGCCTTAGCTTATAAAAATAGTCTAATTAAAAGTAACAATTCAAAAGAATTTAATCTATTAACCGTTAGAAAGATTTATTTCATTAGAGCAATAATAATTTTACTTATAGGTTTTCTTTATAACACTCTTTTCGTAATAATATGGAGCGGTGATTTTGCAGATATTTGGACTTGGTATGTTCTACAAACAATCGGATTTTCGCTTATAATAGCTTGGCCTTTCTTAAAGATGTCTAAATATATAAGAATAATTGTAAGTATTTTTGTGTTTGCTATAAACATAATATTATTGGAATTATTATTACCTTATGAAGGTCAACCTAATTTTTTCGGTTTCTCATTTCACATATTATATAATCCTTCAGATCAATACATTATTCTTACTTACTTTGGGATTTTCCTTTTAGGAACTGTAATAGGCGATATTCTATTTGACATTAATATTATAGAGGATCAAATAAAAAGAAAATATAAATTTAAATCTAAATTCATTTTACCGTCTTTACTCATTGGAACTTGTGTCTTAATATTTGGAATTTTCTTTCAATTTCCAAATTTTTTATTTTTAGGCACTTTATCCTCATTAACTTATTCTTGGGGTTTGGTTTTAGTTGTTTTTTCAATATTACTTGCGATTGAAGTATTTAACGTGTTTAAAACTACTAAAAGCTATAAATTATTATATTATTTCTCATTTTACTCTTTTACAATCTATCTATCTCACAATCTACTATATTTTCTTTTCCCTGGACAATTCAACTTTATCGAGATTTTAATTATTTGGGTAATTGGAACTGCTTTATGTGGGTTTTTATTTAGGTTAATGTACCATAAATTAGGTCCAAAAGCTTCACTAAAAGCTGTTATTAACATCTTAAGTTATAAATTATCAATGAAAATTAAATTATATGATGTTTTGAAATTTAAAAACCAAAAATGAATTATCTACTTTTCTTCATTATTCGTAAATAATTTTAATATTTTCGACTTTAAAACTTCAAAAAAGTACTAAATAGAATAATAATCAATTCTAATAATGATTCAAAAAGTAAAATTTGATCAAGAAGCAAATAAGTTTCATAAATAATTTTTCAATTACTAAAAAAAAAGAAATAATTTGTAAAGTTTTGATCATTTTTTCATAACTTTTTTTTGTATTTTAAAGACCCATTTCTTACCCATATTTTTAATATATAATTTTTTCCGGAATTTTTTTGACAGAAAAAGTAATAAGAAAATACTTTGAAGAGTAAATAACCATGAAAAATGGTATTATTTTCCCATAAATTTAATCGATTCCGGATTCTGTCAAAATCATTCCTAAAATGATCAACTTTTAAAAAATTCGCCTGATCTGGTAAAATAGGAA
>JBHLKA010000124.1:0-7876 GCA_048887145.1 Candidatus Hodarchaeota archaeon | reverse complement strand
TTAAATAGTATTGAACCATCTGCTCTGAGAGAAGTTTTAATACAACAACCTAAAGAAACCTGGGATGATGTTGGAGGGTTAGAAGATGCTAAACAACAATTAAGAGAAGTAATAGAGTGGCCCTTGAAATATCCAGAATTATATAAACATCTAAATTCAAAACCTCCGAATGGAATACTATTGTTTGGACCACCTGGTACCGGTAAAACACTATTAGCAAAAGCTTTAGCTCATGAAAGTGAAGTAAATTTTATATCTGTAAAAGGACCTGAATTCTTATCAAAATGGGTGGGAGAAAGTGAAAAAGCAGTTAGAGAAACATTTAGAAAAGCTAGATCAGCGGCACCCTGTATCATCTTTTTTGATGAAGTCGACGCGATTGCTGGAATGAGGGGAAGATTCGCAAGTTCCGAAGTAACAGAACAAGTTGTATCTCAATTATTAACTGAAATGGATGGAATGGAAGATCTAAAAGATGTTATTTTATTAGCGGCAACTAACCGTCCTGAACTTCTAGATCCCGCATTATTGCGTTCAGGCAGATTTGGGAGACATATTGAAATTCCAATGCCAGATTTAGAAGCTCGTAAGGAAATATTCAAAATACATTTAAAAAACAAACCTCTAGCGGATAATGTTAATATAGATAGATTAGCAGAGGAATTGGAAGGATATACAGGAGCTGATATCCAAGCTATATGTGAAGAGACAACTTTATTAACAATAAGGATTGCTGTTCCCTCGATTAATGAGAAAAAGCAAAAAATTCAAGAATATAACAATCAATTAGAACAATTAAAAAATGAACAATCAACCAGTAGCATAGTAAGTTTGGATAATGAAATTAAAGATTTGGAAGACAAAATTAGAGAACTTCAATCTCAGCTAGTTGATAATATTGCCCTTTCAAACGATGATTTTGATCAAGCAATAACAAAAATTGTCAAAGGTGCAGATAGAGCAAAAAGAGCACATGATAGTTATGCGAAAGAAGCTGAGGATATGTATAGATAATTTTTTATATTAATAATTCTAAAAGGTGAGATAAAGATAGAAATTGAGGAAGAGGATGGTAAGTACCAAATTATAAGTTTAGATTCCCTATTAGAAATATTAGGTAATCCTACAAGAAGAGCAATATTAACAAAACTGTCTAAGGTTCCACATTCTGCCCCTGAATTAGCTAGTTCATTAGGGATCTCAAGACAAGCAGTTCACAGCCAATTATCTCTCCTACAGAGTAATAACATCATTGAGGCTATTGAATCAGCTGAAACTAGGGGAGATACATATAGAATAAAAAGTAATATTTCAGTTAATATTGATATAACACCTGATTATTATAATATCAAATATAATACTAGCACACCTGATAGTGAATCAGAGACTGTTGAGTTTAAGGATATGAGCTGTTCAATTAATTATTCCAAAATTAAGGCCCCAAATGATAAGATTAGGTATTTAGGTGATGAGATAAGGAAAGTAGAAAGAAATATAATAGATTTAGAAAAGAAAAGGAGAGAATTTCTTACTCAGAAAGAATGTTTAATATTAGAAATAAAAAATCTGATGCGTGGCCAATTTAAAGAGAAATTAGAAACAATGTTAAGAAGTAAATATGAAGATATTAAAGATAAAAACGTAAGGGCTAGTTTAAATCTAACTGAAGAAATTTTAACTACTATGTTCTTTAAACCAGAGCGATATTTTAAAGGATTTCGTATTGATGAATTGATGGATGATTTGTTTTTCTCAGATATGGATAAATATGAACGCAATCGGCGATTCGGTTCACTTTACAGACCACTATTAGAAGATTTATCACGACTCATTGGTTTTTTACGTGAGGATGAGGATGATTGGTTTTTTGATTTTTAAAGAATTTGAATAAAAATATGAGTTATTTTATGAATATCCAAGATATTAAAAAAATAATGCCTGAAATATTTGATAAAGTTAAAAAGGATGTTAGTAAAGTCTTAGGACGTCATAGAGCTGGATTAAGCCTTGGTTTAGTAGAAATGGGAATGTTTAGGGAAGGCTTTATAGGTGGAATGCACTTTTATCCTGGCACTGAAATTGTTATGAATAAATCTCCACTAAAAATAATTCTAGAATCACAACCTTATGAAATTATATGGGCTTATACATACCATATCCTTCTCCATGAATATATTCACTCATTGGGAATAATTGATGAATATCAATGTAGAGAAATTACTCTAAAAGTAACTAAAGAAATTTTTAGGGAAGCTGAACATCCTGCTATGATTCTTGCCAAAAATGGAATTGATGCTTTTTTCCCTAACTTAAGACTAACGTATGCTCCCCCAGAAAGACGTCCTGAAGGAATATCTATCGAATATGTGCATGGATTTGATAGAGAAAGCCAAACTTATTTTTCTTAAACTCTTTTTTTATTATATTAAGAAGTTAAAATTATTTAATTGGTATAATTTAGATTTATTGGATTATTAATTAACTGAAAAAATGGTAGATTTAAAATTTCAAATGCTTCAGGAAAAGAGGAAATAGAAAGCAAAGAAGAAACTATCGAAAAAAATCTTGAAATTGTACCCAATCAGTTAATTCTTAATTGGAAATATAAAGATGTAAATAAAAAGCTTACTTATGATATTAAAAAATGCATAGGTTGTAGTTTATGTAAGCTAGTGTGTCCTGTGGATGCAATAGAATTAGGACCTATTCCTGAGATTGCCCAAAATATTTTGGATGACTCCAATCCTAAACTTTTCATTGATCATGATAAGTGTTGTTATTGTATGTTATGTGTAATAGTCTGTCCTACTGATGCATTTCATGAGAATATTGAACCCGAAGGACAAATATCTTTAGAAGAATTTCCCTCAATAGGTAAATTTTATGTAATTGATTTGGATAAATGCATAGAAGATAAAAAGAATGAAATTTGTAAATTATGCTTAAGCGTTCGCGAAAGGAATGCCATAAAAGAATATTTTCAAATTGAAAAGCAATGTCCCACTAACTGTTTTCATATAAATTCTCCAATTAAAGGAGAAGTAATTATTAAGAAAAACATGCTTCATAAATGTGATCCCCAAGGATGCAAAGCCTGTGTTAATATTTGCCCAACGGAATCTTTTTTCATACCAGAAAGCGCTGAAGATGTTATGAAATATGGGAAAATAGCTTGTAATGAAGATGATTGTTTTTATTGTGGAGCATGTGTAAATTCTTGCCCAGATGATCTTATCGTTATAAACAGAAAAGAGATTGAAATACAAGATCCCAAGAAAAAAGGAAATTACCCTTGGATTCAAGGATGGATTAATAATATTAAAGAAATATTAAGAAGAAGATTAATTGAAGGAAAGGAACAGATTCAAATCCCACTCATTGAAGAAGAAATCAAGGAAGTAAAAGAAAAAATAGAAGAAAAGATTCCTCAATTATCAAAAAAAGATAGAGAAAAACTAGCAGAATTAAATAATAAAATTCAAGAATTTCTTAAATCTTCAAAAATTAGATATTGGATTAAAGATAAAAAAGTAGATAAAATTATACAAGAATTGAAAAAATTTTTAAAGTAAATTTGATATTCCTTACAAAAAAGTAAAATCCAATAGACGATTAAGAATTGTTTTTTGAAAAA
The DNA here is from genome assembly GCA_048887145.1 of Candidatus Hodarchaeota archaeon. GTDB lineage: Archaea > Asgardarchaeota > Lokiarchaeia > Sigyniarchaeales > SOKP01 > SOKP01. Next base: position 4,242 of record JBHLKA010000124.1, on the reverse strand, counting down.
TTCAATGATTGGCCTTCTAAGAAAATAACTCGTATTTTATTAATTATTGGTGTTATCTTCTTTATAATTATCATTCCTTTGATGATAGTCTTTTATGAATTATCAGATTATCCAGTAAGTTTCTTTGAAAGTCAACTCTCATTTAGTGGTGCAGTAATTAAATTTCATTTTAGCTTTATGAATGCCGAGGAATTAAATTATTATCTCATATGGTTAATAGTTGATTATGGATTCATGCTAGGATTTGGCATCATATATTTCAGCCTTGATCTAATTCTAGCAAGAAAATTCGATGAAAGTTCGAGATGGAGAAAATCAGGATATATAGCAGCCATGTTTGGAATATTATATTTTTGTTGTGATGCTATTGAGAATATCTTTATTTTTACAATGCTTAATGATCCTTTAGGTTTTCCTGACATATTGGCTTTAACTCATTCTTGGATTGCTTTAGTTAAATATATTTTTAACTTTTCTTCAGGTTTTTGGGTAATCGCTGCTGTAATTATACTATTTTTTAGAAGAAAATCAAAATAACGATTCTAAAATGAAATAAAGGAAAGAAATTAAATTATTCTCTTAGAGAAGGATTTAGTTATGTATAATTAATGTAGGAGCTTGATAATATAAAAATATCGAAGAGGAAAGAATAAATGAGGATTTTAATATTTCTCCATGGAACTTGTATTATGCATAAAAACGCTTTAGGCTTTTCAAGAAGACAAATAATACAGCAAATTATTGAAGATAAGGATGAATCTATATATGATTTCGCTTCATATGTTCCAATTGGTAATGTTGTTAAGAAATTAACTTCATGGCAAAATCAAGGTGCTCAGATCTTATATCTAAGTTCCCATCTAACTCTTGAAAATGTTAAAAAAGATAAAATAGTTTTAAAAAAATATGATTTTCCAAAAGGACCTATATTTTACCGTAAAAAACAAAACTGGAATGTACCCATTAAAGAAGCTAAACCAGATATACTAATTGAAGATGATTGTGAGAGTATCGGGGGTGCGCATCAAATGACTTATCCTAACCTTAATCAAGAATGGAAATCTAAATTAATTTCAATTGTCATTAAAGAATTTGGTGGGATTGATAATCTCCCTGATGATATTAATGAATTAAAGAAACTAAGTTCTTGATCTTAGTATCTGCCAAATCAAAACTATTTGAATAAAAAAAAGAAAATCAATAATAAAGAACTCGTTTTGAAAAAATCAATGAAAGTATACTAAGCATTAAAGGAAAAGATAAAAAAATTGATAAAATTCTTAAAGAATTAGAAAAATTTCTAAAATAAAGCTATAATCTATTTTTTACATATTTGTATAAGTTTTAAATAATTAGAATAATAATAATAAAAATAATAATCTAATAAAATAGAATTCCAAAAATAGGTGAAAAATATAATGGGAGAAGAAATCTCAAGAGAAAATGATATTCCTAAAGATAGGTACTACTATAAAAAGGCAATTAAAATTAAGCGGTTAAAAATTGGAATGATTTTAGCAATTATTACAGGAGCTTTATTTATAACTTGTCAACTCCTTATTGGTGTCAATCAAAGTTGGTATAATGCTGAAAGATATAAGGCATATCTAGATTATCAAGAAGGATTAATAACTTATGAAGAATATGACGATATTCGTGAACAATTAGAACTGGATTTGTATGTAAATCAATGGATTATCTCAATTTCTAGTACTATTGCTAATGTGGGTTTATATTTTGTGTTTATTTTCATAATTGTCATTTTATTATCCATTGTACTTGATGAATCCTTTAATAGAAAAATGCGAAGGTTAGCTTTAGGATTAGCAGGAATATTTTTATTATTCATTTTGTATCCAATTTTTGCAGCTACAATTACTACAATTTATTACATCTTTCCATAGAAGTTTTAGGATTAAGAAAAAACTCTCTTTGAAAGAGCTAATGAAATTAAACTAGGTATAAACATTACGGGAAAAACCATAAAAAATAAGTTTAGTGAAATGGCTATAGAAGGATTTAGAGAAAAGAATATAAAAATAAAAGGAAGAAGTAACCAAAATATAAACAATTTCCATCTAGTTTTCAACCTTGAGAAGGGTTTAAATAATAAAATGAAATTCTTGGAAATCAAGTAATAAAAGAAAATTAGGGCTAAAAATCCAGGGATTAAAAACACCCAATTAGAAATGTTGGTATAAATTGTTAATAACCTAATATCACCGAAATTAAAAAGACTTCCAACCAATAGATAACCTGTTGAGTTCATAAATGCCCAAAATCCGTACCAGAATAAGATGTGAAGTATTATGAATACTATATTTGATTTCATTGCCCTTTTTCTTACTATATAATATATAATAATGTGGCAAGAAATACCCGCTATAAGGCAAGCAATAATCCCTCCGCCTGCCATAAATGCCCTTGAAAGATCACTAGCTCCTACGGGGAATGAAACAAATGCATACCCAAATTCTAATGGCCAAATCCATGATACATAATAACTTATTGGCTGTCCTCCAACTAAAAAACCAATTCCACAATGACCAAGAAATTCATGCGTCCATTCTGATACAAATTTCATTATAAAGGAGACAGGTAATACACTTATAATTACAAATAATAGCTTTCTCCATTTTGAATTACCAGAACTAAACCATAAAATGTCTAAACCTTTAGATTCCAAAATAATATACCAGATATATATTATAGATTTATACTTACTAAATTATGTGTTAAATAGAAGGTTTAAAAACATTTAATACATCCTTTTTGGATAAAAACACGATTCTCATGGAATGTGCTGAAATTTCTAAAAAATTATTATTGTTTATATATTTTACACTAGAAATATGGCAAATCAATTTGTTTTATTTAAATTAGATTTGAGTTAAAATGATCCTAAAATTAATGATAAAGTCTAAGAGAAAGACAAACCAAAATCAAATCTTTCTCTGGATACAAAGACATAAAGATTTTAAGAAAGACATTCAGCAAATATTACAATTCTTTAAGGATCAAATTGTTGCATCTAAAAAAAGAAAAATTTTACCTTATTATAGAATAACTTCTAATAATCCCGCTATATTATTATCTCTTTTCTCAGCAATACAGGATTTAATCCCTGAAATTTTCTTTAATGAGGATACTTCAATGGAAATTAAAGAATCCATAAATCATTAAATCCACTTCTCTTTTAAGATAAAATTTACTATAGAATTAGATATTTAAGACTTGATATTTAAAATATGGGAGAGGGGGGATTTGAACCCCCGACCCCTTGGTCCCAAACCAAGATTTACGCCGTAGAAAAATCTCTACAGAATCATACCAAGCTAGACCACCCTCCCATTAAGAAACTGGTCCCAAATTTCAAAGAGAATATTTAAATCATCTCTTACTTTAAAGATAAAAAGAGAGTTTAATTAATTCTCTTATTCATAGGTTGGTATAGATATGAAAAATTAATTAAATAAAAAAATTTTTCCGTTAATCATTAAATTTTATATTGTTATATTTACAATTACAAAATATCATTCAAGATGAAAAAAAGAATCTTATTACTAAATATCGGTGAAGTTGATAAGATAATTCTAATAAAATTAAAAAAAAATTTAGAATGGGTATTTAAGGATTTTCAAATAAAAGCCAGAATATTACCTACAGGAATTGAATTAAACAATTCTTTTTATCATCCCGAAAAAAGAAAATTCAATGCAGATCGAATTATTGAAGGGATGAACGAATATCTATTAAGCTATGATTTCTTTCGGGTTTTAGGAGTAGTAAATGAAGATATTTATTCTGGAACTTATAATTTTATATTTGGATGCGCAGATGGAATAATATCTAAAATCGCCTTAATTTCAGTGATCCGATTGAACGAAACTTTTTATGGTAGAACTAAAGATAATTCTCTTTTTGAAAAAAGAATCTTAAAAGAAGCAATACATGAACTTGGTCATACTTTTGGTTTATTCCATTGCCAAAATTACTGTGTTATGCAATTTTCTAATAGTTTAATGGAAGCTGATATTAAACCAATTAAATTTTGTAAAAATTGCTTAAAAAAATTGGAAACTTTTCTTAGTAAAACTTAATAAATCAGCCATATCTCTTTTTAAACGTGTTATATAGGGATTCACTAACTTTTAGAATATATTTGTGATTCTTTACAAGTTTTCTTAATTCAAATGGAATATTTCCTAACCCAAAATAGGCTCCTGCTAAACTCCCTCCTAT
>JBHLKA010000123.1:0-7984 GCA_048887145.1 Candidatus Hodarchaeota archaeon | reverse complement strand
TATCTAACAGATCCAAGTGGAGCTATGTGGGGATATAAAGCTTTTGCAATTGGTTCAGGAGCGTCTGAAGCAAGAGCTTACCTTGAAGAACATTATAAAGAAGATATTAGTGATGAGGATTTGAAATTATTACCTTTAAGAACTCTTAAGGAATTAATGGGAGATAATTTAAATAAAAACACATGTGATGTAGCTTATATATTAAAAGATGATGAAAAATTTAAATTATTGAATTTGGAAGAAAAGGAAGAATTATTAAATAAATTACAAAGTTCTTAAAGATATTTTAAAAATTTCAAGGTTACCCCCAATAACATTTATCTTATAATTGAAAGATAATATAAAGGGAAAAAGACGATATAACAGGTTTCTCAACATATAAAAGGGTTATTATTATATGATAGATAGAGCAAGAATAGACTTAGGAGATTACATTGTGGGGCGTATTGAAAAAGAAGGCAGAGTATTTGAGATGTTATTAGATCCCCATCAAGCATGGGAAGCTAAAAAAATTATACGAGATGAAATTAGTAAACGATTTAAAGAAGGAAGCGAAAAATCTCGTCTTACTGTGGAAGAAATTTTAAATAACCCTAAAATTTCAATAGATTTGATTTTTGAAAGTTTTACTGTATTTGAGGATTTAAGGCGTGGAAAGAAAGCTACTGATGGCGATATGGAGGCAATTTTTAATACCACAGATGGAAGAACTATAGCATCTCATGTTTTATTAGAAGGAGATATTCAATGGACTAAAACTCAAAGAGAAGAAGAAAAAGAAAAAAAACTAAAACAAATAATCGCAATTATAACGAAAAATGCAATAAATCCCCAAAATAAAAAGCCTCACCCTTATCAAAGAATTGAAAAAGCAATTGAAGAGGCCAAAATCAAAATTGATTTGATGAAAAATGCAGAGGAACAAGTTGATGATGTGGTTAAGAGCATAAGAGCTATAATACCAATTAGAATGGAACAAGTAGAAATGGCAATAAAAATTCCCTCAGCATTTACAGCAAAAGGTTATAATATCGTTGCTCAATTAGCTCATATTAAAAAGGAAGAATGGCAATCGGATGGTTCTTGGGTTTCAGTAGTGAATTTACCTGCAGGATTACAAATGGAGTTAATAGATAAATTAAATAAGCTAACTCATGGAAGAGTTCAAACTAAGTTATTAAAATCCTAACCTCCTAAAATTTTTAACTAATTTTTATTTATATTATTTTTTTATTGGTTAGGTTTGATATAGAAACAACAAAATAAAAGTGAAAGATAAAAATGGAAAATGATGAACTCGATTCAGAAGAATTCGAAGATTTTGAAGATGAAGAGCTCACAAGAGATCTGGTTGTACCGGGAGAAATCTTAACAGAAGATATAGAAAACTTCCTTCCTGGAAGAGGCACAATTTTAAATGAAAAGAAGAACAAAATCATTTCTTTAAATATTGGATTGAAAAAAATTACAAAGAATTATATAAATGTTATTCCTCTTAGAGGTTTTTATACACCGCGACCTGGAGATAAAGTGATAGCTCTTGTTGTAGATAAAAATCCAGTTAAATATAAATGTGATATCAACGCAAAAGATTATGCAATTTTGAAACCTAAAAACACTTTTAAAAGGAGTAAGATTAAAATTAGAGGCGCTGAACAGGCTGTTGGAGATACATCCACAGAAAAATATTCGATTGGAGATATTTTAATTACAAAAGTTATTTCTGCTGATCGTCTAAATATGCCTGAATTAACAACGGTTGGAAAGTATTTGGGAAAAAGATCAAATGGGATTGTTATTTCAATAGATACACCCAAAATTCCACGTGTGATTGGGCGAAGTGGTTCAATGATTAAACTATTAAAAAATTTGACTAAGTGCCATATTTTTATTACACAAAATGGGCGTATTTGGTTAAAAGGAGAAGATCTTGCTCATGAAAAATTATTAATTGATGCAATAAAAAAAATTGAAAAGGAAGCCCATACTGTGGGATTGACAGACAGAATGTCAGAATATATTGAAAGTGAGAAAAAAAAAAGAGGTATAAAATAAATGACGTTATTAATAAAAGATGAATATCCAGAAAAATTATTTAGAGAAGATGGTAAAAGATTAGATGGTCGGGATGTTAAAGAATTAAGACCAATTAAGCTAGAAGTTGGTGTAATTAATAATGCTGATGGATCTGCCTATTTAGAATGGGGAAATAATAAAATTTTTGCAGCTGTATATGGTCCTAGAGAGGTTCATCCGCATCATTTAGCTAAACCAGATAAGGGTATTTTAAGGGTATTTTATCGAATGGCTACTTTTTCGGTTTTTGAAAGAAAACGCCCTGCTCCTGGCCGCCGAGAAAAAGAAATATCCATGATAATAACAGATTGCTTAGAACCTGTTCTTTTTCTTGAACTTTATCCTGGAACTAGTTTTGAGGTGTTTATTGATGTTATAGACGCTGATGGAGGTACAAGATGTGCAAGTACTACTATTGCAGCTTTAGCTTTAGCAGATGCGGGTATTCCAATGAAGAGTTTAGTAACATCAGTGGCAGTAGGCAAAATTGACGGAAAATTAGTAGTTGATTTATCGGGTGTTGAGGATAAAGCAGGGGAGGCTGATTTACCATGTGCTATAACTTGGTTTAATGATGAAGTCTCTTTATTACAGTTTGACGGTGATATGGATCTAGAGGAGCTAGATAGTTTCCTTAATTTAGCAAAGGATGCATTAAAAGAAATTTATGAAATACAATTAAACGCCTTAAAAAGTAAATACATTAGTATACAAGAAAAATATAATGGAGGTCAAATTACACAATGATGAATATAAAAAGAGTAATTTCGACAATTGAAAGAAATTATATCATTAATAATTTAAAAAATGAAGAGAGAATTGATGACAGAGGTTTATGGGATTATCGAGAATGGAAAATAAAACATAATCTCGTTGCTTCAGCAGAAGGTTCTGCTGATGTGTCTCTAGGAGATACAAGAGTAATAACTGGGTTAAAGTATGAAGTTGGCGAACCATTTCCAGATGTTCCGGATGAAGGAGTTTGTACTGTAATGGCAGAATTGCTACCTTTAGCTTCACCATTGTTTGAAAGAGGTCCTCCTGATGAACAGTCCATTGAAGTTGCTCGTGTAGTAGATCGAGGAATAAGACATGCAGATTGTATCCAAACAAAGAAATTATGTATAAAAGAGAATGAAGCTGTATATATTCTATTTGTTGATATCTATGTAATCAATTATTCAGGAAATTTAATTGATGCTGGAGGCATAAGTGCATTGACAACTTTAATTTCAAGTCATATTCCTGAAGGTAAATGGGTGGATGATCATGTTGAATGGACTGGTGGTTATATAACCGGAGACACGATTGTAAAAGAACTTCCAATTGTTTTAACATTTGGAAAAATTGGAGATATAATCTTTTTAGATCCTAATTTACCGGAAGAATTAATTTGTGATGGAAGAATTTCAATTTCGGTCACCAAGGATAAAATTACTTCAATTCAAAAAAGCGGACCTTCTACATTTTCAATTGATGAAATACAAATGCTAAATAAAAAAGCTATAGAATTAGGTAATAAATTAAGAGATACCCTAAATCTTTGGCAATATAAAGTGAATATTGAATAATTTTTTCTATTTTTTCTAATTTAATATTATTTTAACTATTAAAAATTTTTATTTATCCTCCTAAGAGTTTCAAATGAACCATAACCTTTTGTAATTCCATCTAATTCAAAAGTTCCAAATGCTTGTACTAATATTGATTTATTCCCTTGTTCATCATTAAATGGCACAGGAATAATGGAACCTATATTTGCTTTTAGATTATGTTTTTCTCCATATTTGTCAACTAATTCTAATTCTGAACTAACTGGTAATATACCATCATTCTGAAATTTTTGATCAATAATTTTTATAGTTTTTAATGGAATATTTTCACCATTTCTGAAAATAAAACCTCCAGTTGATAATTTACCATCTTCAGTAATAATTGCTGCTGGATTTATAGCTAAATTTTCATTAAACCACACAACATAATAAAACCAATTTCCCACCCCTGTCCAATCTCTCACTCCATATGTATGATCACGCTGGCCAATTACATTTCTAAAGTTATAATTGCGATTCTCTAGTTTTAAATTACCAGATATTTTTCCTATCTGTTCCCAATGTTTATCACCAGATTTTTTTCCTATTTCCAATGATTCTGGAGACATAAATTCACTATATTCATAGGGTTTATTAATCGGATTAAATTTTAAATCCATAGTTACTTGTTGGGCCTTCATAATAAATTTGGGATGATCACGTACTTTTGGTAAATCTAAGGGATCTTTTACAAATATCATATTCCCCTTAAATTGATAAACCCATGTTCCATCAGGATTACAGTTATGCGACATTCCCTTTATATAAATTCCCTTCGAGTAGTCCTTTACCCGTATTTCTTGATGATATCCTGCTACAGAACCATCTGGAAGGAAAAGAAAGAAAAAAGTCATTCCTTCTTCTTTGTTAGGTTTAAAGCCTATTCTTGACATTCCTCCAAGATTAAATTCTTTATTAAAAAATACAAAATAATAACTTTCATTCCATTCTGGATGTCTTATTAACTGCTCAAGATTAAAAATCTGTTCTGTCATAACTATTTACCTTTCTTTAAAATAACATTTCCATTAAAGCCATTAAGAGTTAAAATTTGTCCTGTCTTAAACAATGTACAAGCATTTGGTATATTTGTTACGGCAGGAATTCCATACTCTCGGGAGACTACTGCCCCATGAGATAAAATTCCTCCAGTTTCAGTGATAAGGCCTCCAATTTTAGAAAAAACAGGAGTCCAACCAGGATCAGTTTTGGGAACGATTAAAATCTCCCCAGATTGTACCGTTGGAATAAGATCAATCTCATTTAAGACCCTTGCTGTTGCTGTTACTATTCCTTGACTTGCTGGAATTCCATAAAAATAATCACTATCATAATCAAATTCAATTGTATCATTAAATTCCCGTAATCCTAATAAAAATTTGGGTGGAATAACGTTTTCATATGTTAAAAATTCAGAATGCCTCCTTTTGGCCAGTTCTGACAATTTTTTTAGTTCGACTTCATCATAATTGTCATTAATAATGTTTTTAATTTCATTCTTATACAGAAAAAATATCTCTTTCTTTTCGTTTAAAATACCTCTATTTTCAAGAATTTTTGCAATCTCGAGAAATAATTTTCTATGTCTTGTGATCCATTTATCTAAGTTAAATCTCTGATTTTCGCGGAATTTGATATATTTACGACTATTTTTAAGTATGGTAGAAAATAACTTCCATTTTAATAAACCAAAATTTTGAGCTTTAATTTTACTTTCTACGTGAAATTCTATTTCTTTTCTCTTTCTTAAGTTTTGTTTCTTCTTCTCTTCAAAATTTTCCCACTTTTCTTTTATTAAAGATTTTAATATATCAAATACCAATTCAGGAGCCTCTCTCCAACGTGGATAATATAATTCTCTAGTAAATCCGCGATCACCAAATTCTTCAAGAAATTCGTTGAATTTATATAAAAATTCTTTTATAATAGGATTTTGTTCACTTAAAAGATAATTATATATTTCATCTGATTTTTTTTCAGCTAAAATTTTTCTTAGAATTTCTGACTTCTGACAATTAAAAACTAAATTATGAATTCTTTCATTTGTTTCGGTTAATTTATGATTTAATCCAGAAATTAAAATTGAGTAATAACTTTGAGCGTCCTTTTCACCAAGAAATCTAGTAAGAAGATATTTTGTTAAAAGACTCATTCCAAGATTATGAACCGGAATTCCATATCTAATCAGACGATAATGTTTAATCATAACAGAATCTAATTCCAAAGCCAGATCAAAAAGTGGTTTAAGCTCATTAGACCCTGCAAAACTTTCTAATTTAAAGTCAAAATCATTACAATAAGGATTAAAAATTTCTTTTGTCCACCGTTCATAAGCATCATCAGTTTTAGACATCGAACCATCAGGATCAAAAAATCTAACCCGAATCTCGGATAGTAACCGTTTAAATAAACGAAAAGGAAGATTTTTCATAGTTTTTTTACCATAGGGTCCTGAGCCTTCTGGGAAATAGTTTAAAACATCATCAGTTCGTATAAACGTCGGAATCTCATATTCTACTTTCCTTTTTATCACATTTAAATTAAAATAAACATGCCCATGAAATAATTTTAAAAGCTGCTCATCCATTCTCTTATAGCCCATGACGCTATTGAGTTCCATATTTACAATATTTGTGATTGGATCACCTAATAGGTTAAAAAAAAGAGGAGTTGTATTATCATTCCAATAATCATCTGAATACCCTCTGGAATAAATCGGTAGATATTCTAAATCCGGTGATTTAGGAGCAGTTATCGGTCTAGTTTGAATGATATATATTTGATCGTCATTATTAATGGCCCATTCAATATCTTGTGGATTTCTTTTAAAAATCTTTTCTATTTGAGTTCCAATTTTAGCAAGAGCTATAACATTTTTATCGGAAATCGAAGCTTGTTTTTTCTCCTGTTCAGATAATTCAAAATATTTAACTCCAAGTTCATTATTGGAATATTTAGGACGAACTGCTAACTTTTTATTTCCTATTCTCCTTGTTAGTATTGTAAAATCTTCCTTTCCATATTTACCTCTTCTTTGGATAATGAAATGATCTGGACTAGTTAATCCAGAAACCACAGATTCGCCTAAACCAAAGTTTGATTCAATTATGATTTCTGTATTGTTTAATGAGATTGGGTTTGCAGTAAATAAAACACCTGAACATTTTGCATGTATCATTCTCTGTACAATAACAGCTATCTTTAATTGTTTATGCGATATTTTATTTTTTCGTCTATAACTAATAGCTCTCTCTGTCCATAATGAAGCATAGCACTTTTTTATATGATCTAATATCTGTTCTTGACCTTTTATATTTAAGTAAGAATCATATTGACCCGCAAAAGAAGCTGTTGGTAAGTCTTCTGCAATTGCTGAAGATCTAATTGCAACTCTAAAGCTATCAAACTGAGAATATTTTGCTTTAATTTCATTCTCCAATTCAATAGGCAAAGAGCTACGTATTACTTCATTCCTAATTTCTTTTGAGACTCTTTTTAAAGATTGGATATCATTTATATCAATAGTAAATACTTTGTCATCAATGAATTTCCTTAGATTGTTCTTAATAAGGAATAAATCATAAGCGTTTGTTAGTATAATATAAGCTTCTGGAACATTAAATTTATACTGAATCAATTTATTAAGATTAGCAGCTTTACTACCAACCTTGTTAAGATTAATAGCAGAGAAATCAGATAAATCAATCGTTAAAGACTTTACATCAATCATATTGACCAGTGAAGAATTTATAAACAATTTTGTAGATAATTAATCTGTTTAATATATCTTTGTTTAAAATAATTTATATAGGTATTTCAGCTTTAAGTTCCCCTCCTTTTTGCACTAATGCTAAAATTAGAAAAATTTATAGTCAATAGAATTTTTTATTTAAACACTAAAAAATAAAAATTATTTGTGCTAAAGATGGGAAAAACTAAAAAAACTGGAATATCTGCGACTTTTGGGGCGCGTTATGGTTCGAATGTACGGAAAAAGTGGAGATTAATTATGGAGCTTCAAAAAAGTAAAAAGCTTAAATGTCCGCGCTGTGAGACAAAAGGTTCCACTCGAAGGGTTTCAACAGGAATATGGTATTGTAGAAAATGCGGAGCACGGTTTACTGGAGGAGCATATTTTGCACAAACACCTAGAGGAGCTGAATCCTTTAGAATAGCAAAAAGAAAACAGCGAGAATTAGAAGCGATTGAAGAGTAATGAATAATAATAATTATTTTACCATTAAATCAACTATAGAATTTAATTTTAAAAATTCCCATTTATGTGAAATTTCTTATAACTCATTCTTACCAGAATT
>JBHLKA010000122.1:0-7987 GCA_048887145.1 Candidatus Hodarchaeota archaeon | reverse complement strand
GTATCAGGATAAGCCATAGCATGACGGCGAATTCCTTTTATTTTAAAACTAATTTGAAGTACTCCTCCACGATATAAAATAGGATAATCAGTTGGTCCATCTCCTAATAAACATGCATCTCCCTTAATTATATCTTCATTAAGAAGATATTCTGTTCCACCAATTCCTCCAATTTCCTCATTAACAACAGCAGTGATTATCAATTTTCCTTTTAAGTCAACCCCTGAGTCCAGAAGAGCTTTTGCCGCAAGAATCTCAGCAGCAACACAAGATTTATCATCAGATGAGCCTCTACCATAAATTTTATCATCAACAATATCGCCTCCATAAGGATTTTTGGTCCATCCATCATGAATTGTAACTGTATCAAAATGAGCATTGAATATTAATGAAGGGCCATCTTCATTGCCTAGTTCACCAACAACATTATTCCTCTTAATTTTAGTATTTATTCCAAATTCCTCCATTTTCTTAGCAATAAATTTAGAAATCTCTCTATATTTTCCAGGGGGAATTTCTGATGGATATTGAATTAAACTTTGAAGAAATTGAATAATTTCGTTTTTCATTTCATCAATTCTATTTAAAACTATTGCTTCTATATCATCCATATTAATCCCTAATTTCTTTTTAGATTGAAATTTGAATTTAATATTTATATAGATTATGATAGAAAGGTTATTATCTTTTTAAAATGTTGAACTAACTAAAACTAAAAAATTAAAAAACAATCTATCACATATTAGATTGACTTTCCTAATTTTAAAAGATTAAAATATTAAAAACAAGTGAAAATAAATGGCAAAAAGAGTAGCTATTAATGGTTTTGGTAGAATTGGACGATTGTTTTTTAGAGCCGTATATGATAATTATTGGAATGATATTGATATTGTTTCCATTAACGATCTTTTCGAAGCAAAATATTTGGCTTATGCGTTAAAATATGATTCTGTATTTGGAAGATTTAAAGGAAATGCGGAAGCTAAAGATACTTCATTAGTTATTGATGGTAAAGAAATTCCTATTACTGCTGAGAGAGATCCTGCGAATCTACCGCATGGAAGTAAAAATATTGATGTAGCTGTTGAATCAACTGGTCGATTTACTGATAGAGATGGAGCATCAAAACATTTAACTGCTGGGGCTAAAAGAGTGCTTATAAGTGCCCCTGCAACAAACCCAGATATTACTGTAGTGCTAGGTTGTAATGATCATCAAATAACAAGTGACCATAAAATCATCTCAAATGCCTCGTGTACAACTAACTGCTTGGCTCCTGTTGTCAAAGTTTTACATGATAATTTTAGGATTAAGTATGGATTAATGACCACTATCCATTCTTACACAAATGATCAAACAACAGCGGATATTGCGCGGTCTGGAGGTCCTGAAAAAATGATTCGTGGTAGGGCAGCAGCTCAAAACATGATCCCTACATCTACTGGAGCTGCTAAAGCAATTGGTTTAGTTTTCCCAGAACTAAAAGGTAGATTAGATGGTATAGCCGTAAGAGTACCTACACTTGATGGTAGTGTTGTTGATTTAAAAGTTATTGTAGAAAATAGGTGCTCTGCTGAGGAAATAAACTCTAAAATGAAGGAAGCTTCTGCTAATAGCTTAAAGGGCATTCTAGAGTACACTGATGATCCAATTGTAAGTAGTGATATTATTGGTAATCCGCATAGTTCAATATTCAATGGATTATGGACAAAAGTTGTTGAGGATCAAGCTTTCGTTCTAAGCTGGTATGATAATGAATGGGGTTTCTCAAATCGAATGGCAGAATTAATAATTAACAGATTATAAACTTCTCATAATTATTTTTTACTTTTTTTTATTTACTTATTTATATAATATAAAAAGATTATTCTAAATTTTTATTCAATCTTAAATGGTAAAATACGTGATCATTATTATTAAGAGAGTAACTAATAGAATTATGAATAGATTAGAACTCCAATGTCTAATTTTTCTTCTTATAAACATGAATTTAAATCCAACGGCAACATGGATTATGATTAAGATTAACAGGACTAAATCATAATACCCATGTGATTCAAATGGGATTATTAATCCAATGCTTTTTACATAGTATCCTAAACCAGATAATACAACTAGAGCAGTGATGATAATTATTGCTCTATTTGTGATAAGTTGTATCAATCTTAATATGTAAATGGGACGAGCTCTCTTATTTTTTAAGCCTTTAAAGATACGAATCCACCATAGTTTCAAATACTTTTGAGAAAGTATGCAATGGCCGATTAAAATTCCCAATAAAATCCATTCAGCTCCTAGGTGAAGTATTGGGTAAAAACTGTAAATTTCAAAAAATTTACGTAAAGATACAACAATAAATATACCCAATGAAAAAAAAGCAAGTAACCAAGATAATTTCCTGTGAATTTTTAATCCTACTATTTTCATAATTAATATTTCTTTTTTTTACTAAATCTGTTCTCTATTAGTTTTTTAAAGCTAGCTTATACTTAAAATTATAGATTAAATAATCTAAATATGATGATTTTAATGTATAATACACTAAAAAATTATAAAAATCAAATTTACACCGGTATGAGCGTTGGAGGAAGTCATCATTGGTATTATAATAACGGAGAATGGTTAGAAACAAAAATAGCTCCCGATCAGTGGAATATAAAATTTGATTGTATAAAAACACGAGCAAATTCAGCTCCAATTAATAGTGGAGCGAATATCGGTACTAAATATCATTGGTATATCATAGCAGATCAGATAGCTACTAAACTGGATAGTAATTCTTATATGACAAATATGAAAGGGTTAAAATTTAAAGTGGGTCATAAACGACCACATTGGAGAATGTTTAGTTATAATTATCCTGAGCAGATATCTTATAAGGAAAAAGTAATTAAGATTTTGGAGAATATAATTAAGGATTTAAAAAAAAGAGATTAATTATTGGATTTTGATATATATGAGAATTATTGCTGTTCCTTTTTAAGACGGAGATTTTGACGTATTTTTTCGAAAAATTCTTCATCTTCTTTCCTATGTTCTTCAGTATACCATTTATCAAACTGAATGCCTCTTATAATTTTTGCTAAAGTGATAATTAAAACTATAATTCCGATAGCATCTAATATTACAAGCCAAACTTCTGCTATCCTCCAATAATATGATGATTCCCCTGATGAAAAAGTAATGGTTATACTTAATACAAAATCAATTATTCCTTCTTGTTCTATTTCTCCAACTAAAAATTTCACATTTGCACTGCCAGTGCATCTTATTTCACTATCTTTATAACATCGGAGATTGATATGAGTTCTTTGAAACGAAATTAAGGGAGGATCATATGAATTTGTAAAATGATCCATTGGTTGCGTTTCCCTAGAAATGGTATAGGAAATATAAGTAATTCCAATCTGTTGAACTGAACCACTCGAAATTGTTCTACAAGTAATTGTTCCTGTATGTCGTTCATCTGAAGTTAGTTGTAAATCAAAATCAACATGTAAACCTCCTGTTCCTCCACTAAAAGAAATATTGAAATTATTGTTAGTATTATAGTGTCCAAGTCCTAGCGCAGCTGTAAAATCATTTAAAACTGGCATTAATAAAATACAAGAAACTAATAAAACAACAACAGCTATCAGTTTATTTCTCTTTTTCTTTTCGATTTCGAATCCCAATCCTTATGTTTATATATTTCTTGGTAGAAATAGAAAAAGAAAACTTATAAAACTTACTTATCAACATTGTTTGATAAATCAAATGGTTTACCAAAATTCAATTGATACACAAACCAATTACCGAATCCTTCAATAAATTCTAAACCCGCTTTTTTTGCCCATTTTTTTTCTGTCCTACGAAGGGGATAATCTGGATCTAAAAAAAGTTCACAAAACGAAATTATTCCATCTTGTTTTAGAATTCTCTTAAATTCTTTAAGTGCTCTTACAGGTTCTGGTATTTCTGGAAGGCATGCTATTGCAAAAATTCGATCTACAGATTCATCTTCTAAGGAAAGATTATACGCATCATCCACCATTGGAATTATATTCGAAATATTTTCTTTTTTGACCCTTTCTTTTAGTTTATTAATAATGGCTTCTTGAATATCAATAGCATACACTTTTCCATTAGGAAGTATTTTATCTGCTACAACCTTAGTATAGTTCCCCTTTCCCGGCCCAATTTCCACAGCTATCATCCCAGAATCAAGTTTAAGTCTTTCAGCAATAGTTTCAGGTTTTTGAATGAATCTTCTTCTAATAGGATTATCAATTATTGGAGTTAGGAATGAAGGAATAGGAAACTTATATAATTTTCTAATTATTTTTGCTAAAACGAACACCCAAAAAAGGAGGCATAAAATAATTATTAATAGAATTAAAAGTACGTTTTGGATTATAAGCAACCAATTAGACATTATTTATTTACAGATATTCAAAAATGAATCTTTAATATGATCTATTAGGAATAAATTTATATATTCTCCCATTTTAGAATATTCATGAATTTAAGCTTAGCTCGACAAATAGAAATTGAAGATAAGAAATTATTTGATGGGTATTTTGAAAAATCTCAACCTGAAATCTCAGAATTCACGTTTACTAATCTATTTATTTGGAAAGATTATTATAGTTTCTTGTTTTTAGAATCTGATAATCATCTAATTGTTTTTTCCCATGATTATTTTAAAAATTGGAAAAAATCAATTTCTAATTTAGATGAGGGTACTTTTTTCTTAACACCTATTGGTCCCGAACCAGAAAAACTAATAATGAGCTTATTTAAACAGTTTGACAATATTGAAATTCACAGAGTTCCCAAAGATGTCATAGAAAAAGTAATTAGGGAACCAGAATATCAAACGTTAAATTTAGACATACAAGAAGATCGGGTTAATTGGGATTATATTTATGAGATTGAATCTCTCATAAATTTACCAGGGAATAAATTTCGTCAAAAAAGACGCTGGTTGAACACGTTCCTGGAAAGTTATAATTATGAATTCAACATAATTTCGGATGATTTAATAGATAAAGCCCTTAAACTACAATTGGAATGGTGTGACCAAAATGAATGTCAAACCAACGAAGATTTAATTGAGGAACAAAAAGCAATAAAAATAGCATTAGAAAATTTTAATGAATTAGGTATTTATGGAGGGATAATTGGTGTTGATAATAAGTGTGTAGCATATACTTTAGGAGAAATGATAAACCAAGATACCTTGGTTATACACATAGAGAAAGCGCACATTGAATATGAGGGTTCTTACCAAGCTATTAATAACTTATTTCTTAAAGAATTTGGCCAAAATGTTAAATACGTGAATAGGGAACAAGATTTAGGAATTCCTGGTCTACGAAGGGCAAAAGAAGCTTATAAACCAATTCGAATGGTTGAAAAAAGTATAATTTATCATAGAGAAGAATAATTAAAGAATGGAATAGTGAAGATTTTTATACTCTTTTTAATTGACAAAACTAGTTAGTAAGTATTAATAAATCATAATTGTCTTATAATACCATAAAAATCAATATTATGTGATTGTTTATGTCTCAAGATGAAAGTAAGGAAAGCCAAAAGCAAGAAATGCCTGTTGGTAGGTTAATTGGAAAGACAACGGCTTATGAAGTTACCATGCAAGTTCAAGATCCTTCTGTATTCAAAAAAACGTATCTTACAATATATGGAGAAAAAGATAAAGAAGGAAACAAGGCTCATTATGTACTTAATATTTTAGATATGTGGAGCGATGAGTCAGGAATGTTAGCTATCTTATCTGTCTTAGGAGAAAGACCAAAAAGACCATTTGATGTAGGTGCTGAGGTATATAAAGCAAAAGAGAAGCAAATTACAAAATTATTAGGTATTTATAATCCTCCTGAGGAATCCGTATCACTCGGTAAACTTCTTGGTTATAATTTCGACGTCAATTTGTTAGTAAAGAATTTTGGAAGAATATTTATTACAGGAAAGAGTGGTTCTGGAAAATCATACACAATGGGTGTACTTTGTGAGGAATTTATGAAAAAAGGAATACCTGTTGTTATTATAGATCGCCATGGAGAATATGGATCTCTTAAAGTGGCTGCTAAAGATGCTGATCAAAAAGGTGAAGGAGGGCAAAGTGAATTTGTGGATAAAATTATAGAATTTGCAGATTTGAAAATTAACAAGGGTGGTGATATTGATGTCGAATATTTATTTTCTTTAGATGCTGGAGATATTGTTGCTCCTAATCTTTGTACAATAGTAAATATGAGAGGAATGGATTTAAGCGTTCAAGAAATGATTGCTGGTAAACTACTCAAAAAATTATATCAAGCAAGCACTTCAAGAAGAATCCCGCCATTTTATCTATTCTTAGATGAGGCTCATCTTTTTGCTGGTAAGAAAAAAACTGAAACTTGTGAAACTGTAAAGCTTTTTTCCCAAGAGGGAAGAAAATTTGGAGCTAATTTAGTTATAGGCACACAGAGACCCCAATTATTAGACACAACTATACGAGCGCAAGCGGGTAGTTGGGTTGTTCATAATCTTACAGATGTTCGAGATATTGATGTTACTATTTCAAGTGCTGAAGACTTAAGTCGCGACAATAAAAAAGATATTTCAGGTTTAGATAAAGGAGAAGCAATAATCTGTGGGGAAGCAGTTACAGGTATTCCATTATATGTGAAAATTAGAAAGCGGAGGACGGAACATGGGGGAATTGGTTTTAATCCATTAGATTTTCTACCCAAACAAACAGTAGAAGAGCTACAAATGAGAAGACAGAGAATTCTTGGAGAAAAAAGTGCGAATGAATTAGAAACAGGAAAAGCCATTTTTGAAGAAATCACTGCTCCAAAAACGTCTGCAGAATATTTAGATGAAATAGGCGCCTTGAAAGTAAGAATAAAGGAACTTCAAGAGGAAATCGAAATGCTTAAAGATAGGATTGTCGAATTAGAATCAGGTGAAGCAGAAGGGGTTCCCTTAACAGCGGAAAATATAGATGAGAAGGTAGAGGAACTACAAACGGAATTAAAAGTATGGCAAGAAAAATATAATTATCTTAAAGAAACTATAGAAAATCCAGAAGCATTTCCTCAAATAGGTGAAGAAAGTAGTGAAGCAATAATAGATTTGCAAACTAAAACTATAGAGTTAGAAGCAGAAGTGCAAAAATATAAATCTAAATATACTGATGCAATAGTGCTTGCCGAAAAAGCAATTACTGAACTTAAAAAAAGAGGTAAATAAATTTTATTAGTTTTTAAATAACGATAAGTTAATTTTATTCTAAATTTTTATTTTTTCTATTCTTTAGATTTCCAAATTTTGGTTAATTTTATTTTAAATTGGTCAAACTATTAACTATCAGATATATATAGTTAGATTATAAAATTTAAGAGGCTTTGATTTGGATTTAGAAAGCATTAAAAATCTTCAAAAACAACTATCTAACCTATTTGGTGTTTCTGGATTTGAAGATGAGGTAAGTAATTTCATCTTGGATAAGATTGAAAATGAAAGTTTAGCTGACAAGGCATGGAAGGACCCTCTTGGAAATGTACTTGCCATGAAAGAAGGAAGTGAAGGGAAAAATCGAATTCTATTTGATGCTCACACTGATGAAATTGGATTCATGGTCTCTTACATCGAGAAATCTGGGTTTTTAAGATTTGTGTTGGTTGGTGGATGGGATATAAGGATATTACAAGGACAGGCAGTAATCTTAAAATCACAATCAGGAAAACTTTTACATGGAATAATAGGATCAAAACCTCCCCATTTAACAACCCCAAGTGAGAGGAAAATAATTCCTGATCCTACTAAATTGTATATTGATGTCGGTATGAGTTCAGACAAAGAAGTGATAAATAGCGGGATTGATGTCGGTTCTGTTGCTACTTTATTTGATCCTTTTGAAGAATTTCCTAATAATATGGTTCGTGGAAAAGCATTTGATGATCGCACTGGATGTAATGTACTTCTTCAGTTGATG
>JBHLKA010000121.1:0-7997 GCA_048887145.1 Candidatus Hodarchaeota archaeon | reverse complement strand
GCTTTAATTGCATTGGATTTGAAAAAAGCTCGACGTTTATTGACTAAAGGGCAGCAAATTGCTGAAAAGTACGGAATTAGTTTGTTAGCCATGAAAATATCGAATGAACATGATGAACTTCTTAAACAATTAAATATGTGGGAAAACTTAAAAGAATCAACACCATCATTAAAAGAACGTATGGAATTTGCTCGGTTAAGTGAACAAATGGAGAATATGTTCCGAAAGCGAGTAATAGAAGCTCCTGAACTTTTGGATGAAGAACCTGTACTCCTTTTAATTGTATCAGAGGGAGGTAGGCCCATATTTTCTCAATCATTTGTAAAGGATCAAGTTTTTGAAGATTACCTTTTCGGAGGGTTTTTTACCACTATCAATTCATTCATAAGTGATAAATTCTCGGAAGGACTTGATCGAGCGATTTTTGGGGAACACACGCTCCTTATGAATTCTGTCTCACCCTTTTTAATGTGTTATGTATTCAAGGGTCAATCTTATTCCGCTCAACAGAGGATTACATACTTTATCGATAAATTACAGAGCGATGAGCTTGTTTGGCAGACTTTTGATAAATTTTACCAAGTAAACAAGGAAATACAAATAAATGACATCCCTTCTCTTAAAACATTAATAAATGAAATATTTATTGAAAAAACTATTCCATTAAATTCACCAAAATATAACTAAAAATTATAATTGTTGTAATTTTTAGATTCTTACTTCCTGAAAATTTATTAATCGAGGGAAAATCATAATAGAGCTTACTTAATCTTTTTCTTTTCCTTTTCTCTTTTTTCTAATAATTTTTGAAAAACTCAAGATTCACATTGACTAAAATTTTAAATTAAAATAAATCTAATCTTAATTTAATAATTTGAAATCTATTTGAAAAATAGATGAAGGATTCTCAAAAATTCGGTTTTAAGGTCATTGTTATAGGCGATGGTAGTGTAGGAAAAACTTCTTTAATTGAGAAATTTACACAAGGCACGTTTCAAAAAGAATATATTAAAACTATCGGTGCACAATTTTATGAGTTTGATGCAGAAATTAGTGGAGATAAGATTCGATTATTATTTTGGGATATAGCAGGGCAAGATGATTTCCTATTTTTACGTGCTTCTTTTTACAGAGAAAGCAGAGCAGCTATTATAGTTTATAGTCTTGAAGAAAATGATTTAGGTAAACGGAGTTTTGAACATATAACAGACTGGCATGATGATATTAAACAGTACTGTGAAGAGATACCTATTGTTGTGTTTGCAAATAAAGTTGATTTAATTAAAGAAGATAATTTAGATAAATCCTTAATTCAAGATGTTATAAAAGAGCGAAATTTTCTTGGATATTATATAACCTCAGCAAAAACGGGTGAAGGAGTTCATGAAGCTTTCAATGCAATCATTGAGAATTTATATGATAAATATAAGGAATTATAAAATATTAGTAGAAATCCTTTAGATTAAATTTAAATACTAACTTGCTTAATAAAGCATGTTATAGAAGTTAAGATCAAATTTGGGCTAGAATTAATGGAAAATAGTATTTTAACCTCAGAATCTAAGGAAGTAATTCAAGCAAGAAAACTATTTGAAGAAGGAAAATTTGAGAAAGCTTTTTCATTAATAAAAAAATTTGAAGGAAAAAAAACCCTTATACCTATGGATCAGCTCTCATGTAATCTTTTGAAGAGTTCTATTTTAAATAGGTTTGGTAACTATGAAAAGAGCCTTAAATTTGCTGAAAAAGCATATCAAGAAAGTCAGGAGTTAAAAAATAATCTATCTATGATTGATGCTCTTCTAAATATGGCTTGGGCCTTATCCTTTTTAGGGGATTTAGAAAAAGTTCTTGATTTAACTACACAGAGTGAAGATATTCTTAGAACTCTAAATGAAATTTCAATTAAAGAACATGAAAAAATAGAAGCAGATATAGCTTTTATTAAGGCACAAGTTTATTGGTTTAAGGGGAATGTAGATCGAGGATTAGAGTATGCCAATAGAAGCTTAAAATTACGTGAAAAAACAGGATATAAGTATGAGATTGTTGAGTCCCTCTATAGAGTCAGTTCATTTTATATTCTTTCCAAAAGTGATTTAGAGCAAGCCCTAGATATTCTTAAGAGATGTCTCACTCTTGCGGAAGAAATAAAGCACCCATATAGCAAGTCATACATTCTTATGAATCTTGGGCTTATATCTCGTATAAAAGGAGAATTAAAAAAAGTTCTAATGTATTATGAACAATGCTTGCCTGTTTTTGAAAAAAATAATAGTACAATAATGTCTACTATTACTCTTAATAATATTGGTAATACATATAGAGAATTGGGAGATCTAGATCAAGCTTTATTATATCTTGAGCGTGGTTTAAGTGTAGCGAAAAAAACCAGGAATAATTGGCTTATAAGCCTTAATATTGCTAGTATAATTGAATCCCTCGTTCCTAAAGGTGAAATTGAACAGGCTCAGGAGTATTTGAAACAGTTAGAGGAAATAAATGATAAAGAGGATAATAAAATAATTAAGCTAGAATATCTCTATTGTAAAGCTCTAGTGCTCAAAACTAGTTCAAGGATTCACAATCGAGCAAAGGCAGAAAAAATATTTAGGCAAATTATTCAAGGAGAAATGATATTATATGAAGGGACGATATTAGCTTTGTTAAACCTTTGCGATTTACTACTGGATGAGTTGCGTACGACTAACAGTGTTGAAATACTTGAAGAACTTCAACCACTTATTACTCAGTTATTAGAAATTGCTGAAGAATCAAATTCTTTTTGGATTTTAGGAGAAACTCACCTTTTACAAGCCAAGTTAGCTCTAATAAAATTAGATTTAACTGAAGCACGACGATTATTGACACAGGGACAGCAAATCACAGAAAATTTTGGTCTAAAATTGTTAGCTATGAAAATCTCAAATGAGCATGATGAATTACTAAAGCAATTAAGTATCTGGGAGAATTTAAAAGAATCAAAAGTAAGCTTAACTGAACGCATGAAATTAGCACGGATAGGTGAACAAATTGATAAAATGCTTCTTAAGCAGGTAATGGAAACTCCAAAACCTGAAGTTGAATTACCGGTAATGCTTATAATTATGACAAAAGAGGGGAACGTTCTATTGTCGAATCCCTTTACCGCAGATATGACAATTGATGATACACTCATAGGTGCGTTTCTTTCCTCATGTAATACATTCTGTGATCAAATCCTTTCTGAAGTATTCGATCGTGTGAAGTTCGGCAAATACACTGTACTTATTAAAGCAATTAATTCTTACTCAATTTGTTACCTGTTCCAAGGTCAGACATATAATGCCCAACAAAAATTAAAACATTTTTCTAATACCGCTAAAAATGAATCTCGCATTATGGAAATACTAGATAATGCTGTTACCAAAGGTAGAGTTATAAAAGTAAATGAGAATCCCCCCATTGAGGAATTAATAATTGAAAGTTTTATGTCCGACCCACAAATGTTTCAAATGCCTTTCAAAGCATATATGGGAGATGAGCCTTTTGTTTTTGTGAGTTATACTCACGCAGATAAACTAGAGGTCTATCCTATTATAGATTATCTAAATAAAATGGGAATAAATATTTGGTATGACGAGGGAATTCCGATCAGCGAGAATTGGAAAAAATCAATAGCAGTAAATTTAGAACGATGTAAAATCTTTCTTGTATTCATCTCGCATCATATAATTGATTCAGAATACGTAAGGAAAGAGATTAGCTTCGCAATAAAAAGGCACAAACCATTTTTTGCTGTATATTTAAAAGAGACTAAATTACCCACCGAATTAGAATTTGAAATAGCTGATATCCAAGCTATGATGAAATATCTTATGCCTGAAGCTGAATTTCTTAACAAGTTGAAAGAACTGTTATCTCGATCACTTTATGGATAAAAATGTTCCAAACTTTTTTGGAACCATATTTAAAATGAAAATTGTGATTTTATAAACTATATTCCTTTTCAGATTTCTTCTTCTAACTCTGCAAGCTCTGCTAGAAAAAGTTCAGCAATTACAAGCCATTTTTGCTTCAAATCAAATTGTACAAAACAACTATTTGTGAGTGCTTTCCCTTTCTCTAGATTTTCAATTGCTAGTTTATAATATCCAAGCTCTTTATAGCAAATTCCTAATTTAATATATGTTTGGTAAATATACCAATTATTTGGTTCTAATTCTATTGTTTTTTCAAATTGATCTGCAGCCTTTCTATATTCCTCAAAATACATTAAAATCTCTCCGTATGTATCATGGAAAGTCCCTATTTGTGGCGACCGTTCTATAAGTTCTTTAATTGTTTCAACTGATTCTTCTTTTCTTTTTAAGTATTGTAGCCAGTAAGCTTTGTTAAGAAGAAGGAAATCATCTTCAGGATATTTAAATAGGAGCTTTTCTATAATTTCAAGCCCTTCTTCAACACTTTGCATTTTTTTAAGTACAGAAGCTTTCTTTATGCTAAGATCTTTTTCATATTCAGGGAAATTACTGAGCATATTATTTATTAATATTAACACTTCATTATATCGACTAAATTGAATTAAAATTTTAATTTTGGAATGATATAATCCAATATCATCAGAACTCAAACTAATAGCTCTATCAATTGCATTAACTGATTCTTCTTCTTTGTTTGTCTGGAATAAGATATTACTCTTTAACTGATAATATTTAGCTTTATTTGAAGGGGATATATCTAGGGAAATTGCTTTTTCAATATTGATGATAAAATTTGACTCTTTTCCATTTTCAACATCGAATTGATAAATTATATTATAACCGTATAAAATTCCCTTAACTAAATAATAAAATGGATGTTCTGGATAATATTTACCCATTTTATCAACCATTTTTAAAGATTTGTCAAATTCTCCAAATGTTAAATAGCAAAAAACTAAAAGAAAAAAATAGGGGATATATATTTCATCCCTTTCAATATCATCTGGAATCTGTATTTCATTATTTAAATAATCTATTGCTTCCTGAAATCTATTTAAATAAAAAAGAATGTTTGCTTTAAAATTAATAAGTCCAATGTTTCTTTGCTTTAAATTTAAAGCTGAATCTACAAGATTTAAAACTTTATCATATTCCTTTTCAACTAATAGAGTTTTTGCTTTATTATATGTAGGCTTTATATTCTTTGCGTAAATATTTTCTAATATTCCTAAGATTTCTGGATCTAAATAATAAATAACACCATCCTGTACAACACATTGAAGTTGTTGGCTGATTAAATTAATAGCTTGAATTTCTTGCCAAATAATCCCTTCTAATTTATCATATATGTCTCTTAAAGGTCTTTCGGTTTCAATTTTATACGCTAAGTAATTGATATATTCTGGCAAAAATTCTTCTAACGTTTTCTTTAGATCTTTATTAAAAAGAGTTTCGCATATCTCATCCAAGATTTTATCAATTATAGAATGAATGTTCAATGAAGAATATCTAGCTTCTGATCCCCCAAACAATTTGTGTAAATATGTAAATTTAGTAACATAATCCTCAATAATCGCTTTTAAAACCTTCTCTAACTTCTCATCTGATTGAAAGTAGTAAAATTTATCAGGTAGAACCCTCAACTTAAAGAATTTAATGGGATAAATGTCATTTTCAACAATTTGCTCAATATAGTACTCCAATGTTGTCTTTTTAATTTTAAAATTTATTGAGAAATCCTCAAGAGAAATATAATTAGGGTAGTAATTAGGGTGATTAATAGAAAGAAATAGTAGAATCTTGTCAAAATCTTCCTCATCTCTTAACATTGATTTCACTCTTGAATAATCCAATTTTAAAACATTATTGAGAAATCGATATTGAATGTCGTCATCATTTATTTTATAATTCTTGAAAAATCCTAATGTTTTTTTAGTGACTTCTTCAATACGTTTGCTTTCTTCTTCTAAAATCGACTGTCTGTCTAAATCATATAATGTTAACATTCTGGAATATTCTAATTTACCAGATTGAGTAATTCTGTATTCTTTATTTTCCTTACTTACGCTTCCACTATTTATTAATAGATTCAAATTTTTAGATAAAGATGATTGATTAATTAAAAGCGGCTCTTCGAGAAAGTCAGACCATTTACAATAATTGTTATTATAAAGCATCCAAAGTATTATATGATCGTAATTTCTTCTGTTTTTAATCAACTTAGGGGGATAACTTAACCTCCTTTTCTTTTCCTTTGCACTAGATAATTCGTGATATCTCTTTTTACCTTCTGAAGTAATTTTGTAATGACCTCTACTAAAGTTATTCACATATTCCTTCCTTTTTAAGGTATCAAGATGCCTGTGTAATGTAGAAGTTGGAATTTCTAAAGGTTCTTTTAAAAAATTCGACCATTCACACGTTTCATTGTTATTTAACATCCAGAGAATTATATGCTCATAATTTTTCTTCTCAAATCTAGGAGGATTAATAATCTCTGGAGGTGGATAATTTATAATGCTCATAATAAGAAAATAAAAATTCTAATGGTTAATCATAGATAAGTATTGATTCTATTTATATTTTTATTACTTTACTCTCAAAGTAATTCGGAACATTCATGGAAGTATTAAGAGAGAAACTAAATATGTAACTATACATAATTAATAATTAAGAAAAAGGTGATAAAAAATGAACCCAAAAAAATTCAAAAAACCTTTACCTCTAGAAGGGTATTGGAATTGTTATGGCAGAACTACCTAAAATTCTAACAACTTTTTTTTCCTATTTTTATTTAATATAATTTTCAGAACTTATTTCTTTAATGTTTTAAATGTTTTAAAATAGTAAGTAAAAATTTCGTCTATTTTTACCGAAGGCATTGCTTTGTATAACTTTATGCTGAAATCCCAACTTTATCCCATTATAGTTCAATATTCCCACGTAAGTTCCGTAATAAAAACTAAATATGTAACTATTTCTATTTATTATTTAGAAAACAATATTGGTGATAAAAAAAATGAGAAAAAGTAAATCTATTGATGATATAAAGAAAATTAAAATTAAGAATGATGTCGTAATTTTAGGTAATAATTACGGAGCATATTAAAATCCTTTTTTTTTCTATTTTTACTTTATCTATTTTGTTTATTGGTCATCCAATGTTTATTAACTTGTTTACCAAAATTTTATATTAATAAAAATCTAATCTTCCTTTAAACACAATTTTTAATATGAATTCAACAACATAATCCAATGGCAAATACTAGGCACGAATTTAGATTCAAAATTACAGTAATTGGCGATGGAAAAGTAGGGAAAACATCATTAATTAAAAAGTTCACAAAAGGCAGCTTTAATCAGGATTATATAAGAACTATTGGTGCGCAATTTTCTAAATATGATAAAGAGATTGAAGGAGATAGCATTAGATTATTATTTTGGGATATAGCTGGTCAAGATGAGTTTGGTTTTCTGAGACCTTCATTTTATCGAGAATCTAGAGCAACAATAATAGTATATAGTCTTGAAGAAAATGATCTTGGTAGGGATAGTTTTAATCATATTTCTAATTGGCACGAGGATATTAGACATTTTTGTGGAGATATTCCAGTAGTTATTTTTGCTAATAAAATAGATTTAGTCGATGAAAACAATATTGATCATGCGAAAGTTCAAGAAATGGTTGAGAAAAAGAATTATTTTGCCTATTATTTAACCTCAGCAAAAACGGGAAAAGGAGTTATAGAAGCATTTAATGCAATTATTGATGAGTTATATCGAAAATATAAAGAGTTATCTATGTCAATATAATTATTTAATCCAGAAAAATTAATTTCAATAAACTACAATGAAAGAGAAATTTAAATTTAAAATTACAGTTATAGGGGACGGAAGAGTAGGAAAAACATCCTTGATTAAAAAATTTACAAAGGGATCCTTTCAGGAAGATTATATAAAAACTATGGGGGCACAATTCTCTGTATACGATAAAAAAATCGATGGAGATAACATTAAATTATTTTTCTGGGATAT
>JBHLKA010000120.1:0-8094 GCA_048887145.1 Candidatus Hodarchaeota archaeon | reverse complement strand
GATGGGATAATTCCTATTTCTGTAAATGAATTATTAGAAAATCTCTGGGTAAATCACCCTCAGTTAGAAGCTTTTGTTAATATTCCCCCACGAGCATTCCATGAACCTCTTCAATGTTTATGTTTAGCAATGATTACTGGGGATACACCATTAAATATTGAAAATGCTTGGATGCGCTTTCCAATTTTCATCTTATTAGCGAATTTATACTTTAAACGTCAACAGTATTTTTATACTGCTCAAGCAATTCGAAAGGCGGCTATGATTGCAGATATATTTAATAAAGCAGAATTTTATGTCATAAGTGAACAAGCAGCATTACTCTATTCTAAAGTAAATTTATATTTAGAAGCTTCAAAAATCTTACAAAAAATAGATAAAAAAAAATCTGACAATTTTAAGAAATTATATGCTGAATCTATAATCTTAGAAGGAAATAAACTATTTAATAAAAAAAAATATGATTTAGCTGCAAAACAATATTTAGCAGCAGCTCAATGGGCAGCAATAGAATTAAAAGATAGGCATTTGAGAAATGAGTCCTTCAGGTTAGCAATCAATTCTTGGATTTCCGCCTGTAAAGTTGAAAATGCTTTTAAAATTTTCTCTGCCTTACCTCATGAGGGTATGCTTATCATTCTTAAAGAAGTTGCCGATAAGATTATAGCTGCGGCTGATTTCTTAGTTAAAAGCAAAAAGTATATATTGGCTAAAGATCAATTGTATAAAGCAATAACACTTTATCAAAGGGAAGGTCTATTTGATGATTTAGAAAAGTTTACTTATAAACAGGTTGAGGTATTAATTAAACTTTTAGAGCTGCAGATTAAAAATAAGGATATTTATTCTGCAAAATATACTTATGATGAAATTGAGAACCTCTGGGAATCATATGAAGTAAAAAGGACTAACTTAGATGAATTATTGGAAGATTTAATTAACTTATTCTTAAGTGAATTGAATTTCGCTATGGCAACCTATTTAACGAATAAAATAACTTCTCTATCAACAAAAAAGAAATTAACAAAAATTAGAGATAAAGTTGAGGAAGAGGCTAAGGAATTAAGGAAGAAGGAGATAGAAGAGAATATACAAAAAGGTGTTGAGGTGGTAAGTGAATTTATACAAGAAGAATTACAATTAATTGTTAACATTAATGAAAAGATAATTAAAGAGGCAAATATATTAATTGAAAGCAACGAGTTTATAAAAGCAGCTGATCGTATAAAAAATCAAGCAAATTTTCTAAAAAGTATTGGAAAAGAAGATATTCAAGATGAAATATTGTCAAAATCCTTAGATGTCTTAATAATAGGTAAAAATTTCACTCAATTCTTTCCAATTTATACTGAGTTATCTAAAGAGATGAAAAAGAAATATTTACTTAATAAATTCAAACTTTATCTTAAAGTATTAAAGGAAATAATATTAGAGAAAGATTATGAGGAAATTAAAGGAATTTTTGAAAACTCGAGTAAAATTTATAGAGATCAAATGCTTTATGAACAAGCCCAAGAGATTAGTGAAGAGTATATTAAGGTAATAAAAGAACAAGCAACTAAAATTGTTGATACTGAAAGTAATTTACAAGGAGTTGAAAAAGCTTTAGCTTTAATAAAAAAAGCTTTGGATATTTCTTATGCTTATTTAGAAAATGCTAAAATTGATTTCAATGAACTGTATAGAAAAATTACTGAAGTATATATTAATTTTGAAGATTACTCAAAAGCCCATGCAATTAATGATAAGATCGATGATAGTATGCTTAAAGCTGAATTACATAAAAAAATAGCGAAATTAGAAGGAGAAAGAAGTGCATTTGAAACAGAAAAAGCCAAAGAACTCTTCAAAGAAGGAGAACTAATAGAAAGACAATCACTTATTAAAAGTAAAGCCAGAGAAGCATTCCAAGACCGAGAAAGAGAATTAAGACAACGAAAAGGTCTAAAGAGAGCTTATTTTGAACATGTTTTATATTCTTTAGATATCCAAGATTATAAAAAAGCAACTAAGCAGTATAAGGAAGTTGTCAAGCAATTAATTAAAATCAAGCAATATAACTTAGCAGGAGTTTCATTAGCTGTACTTGCTCTTATTTTAATTAAGGAAAATAGAGTGGATGAGATTAATATGTTTTTAAAAAATATAAAAAAGGAGCTTTATAGTTTAGGTAAACTATTTTCAGAGACTTTTGCTATAACGTTAATTGATTATATTTTAGACATTGAAAAACTCAATGATGAAGCAAAGCTTAAGAATTCAATAGCATTTATGGAAAATTTACCATTATTTGAACAAGAAATTGATCTTTTATACTTTTACTTAGGAAAAGAATTTAAAAAAGAGGAACCATTGAAAGACCTCTCAAAAGAATTAGAAATAGAAGAATTAAAAGAAAAAATAATTCGTTTGGCTAATAATATTCAAAAAGAAAAGCAAGATATTGCAAAAAGAAAATTAATGAGAAATCAATATTGGAGACATGCTTTAGAAGATTTATCAAATAAAAAGTTTCAAATAGCTTCCACAGATTATATTGATACTATTCCTCCATTAATGGTAAAAAACTTTTATAAACAAGCTGCTGTAAGTTTAATAATAGGATCATTGCTATTGATTCAAACAAAAGGTATTAACTCATCTAAGTCAATTTTTTATGATAATTTAAGTAAATTAGAAAAATATAAATCGAAAATTGAAGAGTTATCGGAGATCAAACTATTGCGTGAATTCTTTTTCGCAATTGAAAATGATTTTAAAAATTTAATAGAGATAACTCTAGAAAATCTCATAGATAGGTTAGTTTTATTTCAACCTGAAATTGATTATCTACAAAGTTTAATTCCAGAAGAAGTTAAGGAAGAAGAAAAAGAAACATTAACAAGAAAAGATTTAGGCAAAAAAAGTATATTATTAGTTGAAATTGAGCAAAACTTCGCTAATTTGCGTCAAAAAATGGGTGATGTTAGAAGGGAAAAAGAAGATGTTCTAAGGAAACGTACTGCGATGAGAAAGAGATATTATAACGACATCATTACTACCTTACAAGAAGAAAATTTCAAATTAGCTGGAGAACAATACTATAATCTAGGAATAACAATCTCTAAAAGGAAAGATTTTAGCATAAGTTCATTATTAATCCTTTTACATGGATTATCCTTTATTAAAGTCAAAGAACCTATAAAAAGTATCAGATTTAAGGTAAAACGATTCTTGGATTCTCTTGGATTGAATAAAAGATTAGTAGAAGATACATTTTATATACGATGCATTCACTTTATTCTAGATGTCGCAGAACATAGATTAAATAGATTTTTACCTCAAATAAATGAAATGTTAGAGATCCTACCATTGTTTGAAGAAGAAAGTAAGCTAATAAAGATAGAACTCTAATTATTATGAGATATTAGCATACTTCATTAAATCCTTCACTCTCATCCGTAATGTAACTTCTGTTACACGGGCTAATTTACTTATCTCTTTTTGAGTTCTATTTTCATTACATATTTTAGATCCTATATATATTGCTGCTGCAGCAATTCCTTTTGGATCCTTCCCAGCAGAATTAAAACCATGTGCTTTTGCATTTTCAATAATTTTCACGGCTGTATTTCTGCATTGCATAGATAATTTTAATTCATCATTAAATTTATCTACGTATCTATCTGGAGTAAAATGCTGGACTTTTAACTTTAAATTTGGTAAAACCTCCATTATAATTAATCTATAGCTTTTAATAACTTTCTTCTTCGGAATCTGGGCAACTTTCGTAATCTCTTCTACAGTTCTCGGAATTCCATGGACCCTTAAAGCACAAAATATGGAAGCCGATAGAAGGGTATCAATACTCCTTCCCATTGTCAATTTCTTTTTTACTGTCTGGGTATAAATCCTTAGAGCATCTTCAGCCACCGTGTCAGGAATTCCTAATCTTTTTTGTAATCTTTGTAGATTTGGAAGAGCTATCCATAAATTTCTTTCATAACTTGTAGTGAGAGATCTATGAATTTTTGCTAATCTGTTGAATTTTGATTTATATTTTGGACTAAGTAATGTTCCCCTCGCATCACGACTTCCTCGAATGATTGTTCTAGGTCCAATAGGACTATAAACACGCTCATTACTTTTTCTTTTCTGAATTTCCTCTTGAGTGAAGGCTCTCCGAGGAGAATCGTCAAGAATCCTACTATATACATATCCGCAATTTAAACAGACATTGAATCCATCTTCCTCACTGATTTTAGGGGAATCACAACAACGTTCCTCATCTTCTTCAAAAAAGTTGTCTTCTTCAAATTTTGATGGCATAAATAATGAATATACTAATGCTGTTATTGGAGTTTTTTATTCTTTGTATAGTATTTAAAATAAATCGCATATTTAAATGTTAATTAATTTAAATCGGTAGTGAAAATTTAAATCTTAAATTATTTATCTATTATCATAAACGATAAATAGATAATAATAAAAAGCTGTCAAGATTAATAATATGTAAAAATAAAAGCAAGCAAGACAATGTCGACAGATATTTCAAATATAATTAATATATTTTCAAAATTTCTGGACCAACAAGAGGTTAAAATAAGTAAAATAGAAACAATTGATGATATAAAACAATTACCAATTCAATCTTACAAATTTATTGATAAAACTGTTTCTGAATTTTTAAACGAAGTTTTAGATGTTTCAAATATAGAAGAAATATCAAAAGTTGATAGAGAAGATATATTTGAAGCTGTAAGAAAGAAGCATATTGGAGATCAACTAGAAATAAACAAAAAAATTGAAAACCTTAAACAATTTTATCCTGATTTGGAGAAAAACTTAAAAAAAGCCATTACAATTAGTTCAATAGTAATCAATGTAAAAGATCGAGAAGAAGTTTTTGGAAAAGAAGCCCAAAAAGTAATTATAATAGGTTTAGATGATGCAGGAAAAACAGCAATATTATCTAAATATGGTGGGAAATTAGGCATAACTGAATTAGCTAATCTAAAACCAACTAAAGGAGTACACCGCCAATTTATAAAAACTGATGAATCAGAACTAGATATTTTTGTATGGGATATGGGAGGTCAAAAAATTTACCGAAACAAATACATCAAGAATCCAGAGCATTATTTTCTTCAAATAGATTTACTAATTTATGTGATAGATGTCCAAAATTCAGAAAGATTTGCAGAATCATTTGAATATTTTGAACAAATATTGCAAATATTAGAAATTTTGGAGGAAAATCCTTTTATTGTTATTTATATACATAAAGTCGACCCAGATATAAAAAATGAACCAGAAATCTTACTAAGTATAGAATTATTGAAAGATAATATAAATACGTTATTGAATCAATATGGTTTTGATTATGAAGCTTACTTAACTTCCATTTATTCCTTAATTTCAAATGAACCTCAATTCTCAAAATATATTAAAGAAGTAATGAAAACCGCAGATTCATTGACTAATCCAACATTAAGGAAAGTAGAGGGATTAGGTAAAACTTTAGAAGAAACTATGAATGCTGTAATCAGACTCTCAGAGAGTATCTCAAAGCAATTGAGTGATCTTGATAGCCGATTAAGCGCAATTGAGAGTGGAGCATTTCAAGTAGCACAAAGTGGAATACCGATTAGTATTGCTAATCCTAAACAGACAGAGGGCCAAGTCAATCCTGCTGATTCTAGATTAAAAGTACTTGATGAGTTAAAACAATTATTTGATAAAAAACGCAAACTTAATCTTTAATATTTAATAATTTAATGTTTTAACTAAACAGCTTTTAGCTTTTTATATAAATTTTTTAACATTTTATAACTTGAAATAAAAGCGATCAGAATGAAAATTCCAATACAGAGGAAAATATACCAAATTTTCTCAAATAACCATGAATTAATTCGATAGTATTGTATCTCATAATTTACTAACTGTTCAAAAAATTTTATTAGTTCGAGAAAAAAGGGTGAAAGTAGAAATATGGATAAAAAAAATCCGACTATACCGATAAAAAATCCAGCAATCACATCGCTAGGGTAATGAACGCCTAATTGAATTCTTGAAAATGCAACAATTACAGCTAATGTTAGAAATAATATGGTAAAAGTTAAGGAATTCAATAAATATCCAAATAATAAGCCTTGTGATGTGATATTATATACGTGCCAAGAAGGGAAGCTTCTTGAGGTAGGTTCCCTTTCAAGGACATTTAAATTTTCTAATGTCTCAAAGGGACGAGATCTTTCAAATAATCTCTTAATAGGTGCAATTAAAACAATCCCAATCAAGAATGTAACGCTAATATGTGCTAATAAGTAAGGATCATACCAAATGAACAAATAATAGGCCATTAGAATAAACCAAATTGTCTCTCGACCGAAGAATGATGCAATCCTTAAAAAATAAGTGAATCGTTTTCCCCCTATCCCATTATACTTCAAAATAACTTTTTGATCCCATTTATTTACACGATGTAATAATTCTTTTGATTCCATCTCAGATCTTTATTAAAGGTTAAATCTTTGAATTGAATGGATTAAATTATATGCTTTTTTGACTTTAGGAATTTGCTTGGAAAAATACTCTAATGAATGAGAATCAGACCCCACAAAAAAACTTGCTCCCTCATTTAATAGTTTAATTACAACTCCTTTAGAAGGAAATGTTCTCCCTATAGGAAATTTTGGCCCTGATAAATTATATTCAATTTGAATTTGATTTTTTATACAAGTACGCCCCAATTCTAAAACTCTATCATCTGAAGTATTACAATCTTCAGTTGGTTTAATATCATCCGAATTAATATAACGAAATACTGTATCTATATGACAAACATTTTTAAAAATTTTAGACTCAATCATTTTTTTATATATTTCAAAATAATCATCAATTATTTGCTTAACAGATACTTTTTTAACTAACTCTTCTAACCTCTCTCTCGTGGTTATTGGATATGGATGAATCCATTCATGTATTGATCCAGCAATAAAATCTAATTCTTTCTCATAATCATCCATAAATTCCATCAAAATTATTTCCCTATCCACATAGTATTCAACTTCAAGCCCTCCCAAAACAAAATCATATGTTTCTTTCAAATTATCAATTTCTTCAAGATAATCGTCAATTCCTCCGTTATAAAATGGATTCAATTTATCCTTCTCTATATAATGAAGTTCATAATGTTCAAGAAAACAAACGTTTATCTGATGCATTTCAGCTAATTTTATATAATCCTCAAAAATAGGGCCATCTTGTTCAACATCTGTACTCCAATTCCTTGTATGGATATGGTAATCTGTATATTTAAACCTCATAGAGAAACAAAATAAATAATTAAAGAAGAAAAATAAAAATAATGATTATTCATTCCATTGAATTTTCCTTACTAAAAAAAACTTCATAAAATAACTCTTTTTCCCCTGCCTCGGGAGGGGTTATTTTACTATACCCCCCTGTTTGAATAATTCTGACAGCGCTTTTATTTTGAATGTGAATATTTCCATAAAGTCCTTTTAATCCTTTCTCTTTTGCTATAATAATTATATGTTGATAAAGATAAGCACCTATACCTTTCCCTCTATAATCTTCTCTCACAAGGAAACTATATTCTCCCATATTTAATTTGGGATTTAAGTAATATGTAGCATTTCCAATCATTTCTTCTTTTCCAATTTCACCAATAAATGCTCCAATAGAAAAAACATTATTATAATCAATATTTACTTCAAATTGAGTTTTAGAATGAGTAAATTCTTTTTTCAATTCAAAGAACCTTAAATATCTATCTCTCTCACTTAATGAGTAATACAATTCTCTTAATAAAGGCTCATCAGTAGTTTTAACAGGGCGAATTCTTATCTTTTCGTTATTAAATGTTGTATAAATAGTTTCATACTCAACTGGATAAAGACAAATCCGCCCTTTGTCATCACAGGCAAGGATTTGATCAGAATAAACATAATTCAATTTTTTTGCCTCTTCCAGTAATGATTGGCGGAATTTTGGATGCGCTATACATATCAATTCAAGGATTCTTTCTCTAATCGACTTCCCATGAAGATATGCTACACCCCATTCAGTTACAACATAATAAACATCCCC
>JBHLKA010000119.1:0-8171 GCA_048887145.1 Candidatus Hodarchaeota archaeon | reverse complement strand
CGTCGTCCGGGATTCGAACCCGGGTCCCACGCGTGGCAGGCGTGAATTCTACCACTATACTAACGACGCTTTCCTATCAAGTGTTTTAGAAAAACAAATAGTATGTAATTCCTAATATATTAAAAAATTAAAATTTATTGATTTGCGAAAAGAAAAAAAATCATTTAAGTTAAACTCCTAATTCAAATATTACATCAACTGGTTTGGTAATACCTAATTTTCTTGCATACTTTCGAATATAATTATTTCTATGGTGTTTAATTACATCTGCGATTATTAAAGTTGGGATATATGGGATTATCATGAAAAATGGAAATGGAATAAAGATTGCCAGCAATATTGGAAATAAATCTCCTATACCCGCAGTTTCAACCAGAAAAATTGTAATAAATTCAAAGTATGAGAATATTACAGACACACCAGCATATCCTTTTAAAAATTGTCCATACCATCTACCAACAGAACGTATTTCAGGGGGATTGCTAGTTTTATTAAGATGGTTTTTATTTGAATATAAGATACCAGAATCTTTTAGAAACCACGTAGTTGAGAAGAGTATTGTAGCAATAATAAATGTAAATACCAATAGTACTACAAAAGTTTTAGCATAATCATCTTGACTGTCAGGAATCCCCCCTGTTGATAGCCTCACGATAGTAGGATTAAGTAAGAATAATGAGAAATTAATAGCCATTAATGCTGAAAATAATCCTGCAGAAAAGAATTTAAATTCTTTAATTTCTGGCCTGTTGTAAATACCATACTCCGCTCTAGATCTAAAAATCCTCTTATGGAAGTAGAGAAAAATAGGTGAAAAGCCATAGCCACCAATAAATAATCCAATTATAGAAGATAATGGCAATATCACTATAGCAATTAAGGCTGTTTCAACTCCCAAATCAGAAATTGGTAAGAATTTTGTTAAATCATCTCCTTTAGCAGTCAATAGAGATAATGCTATAGAAATACCGACCCAAAACAAACAATATATCGCAAAGTAAATTAAAGCTCTTCTATATTTAGTGATCCTCATCTTAATCAACTTAAATCATAAAGTTTCATATCAGTTATTTTTATAAGAATAATGAAAATTAGATGTTTTAAATTAATACTAAAAGAAATTTTAGGTTTGTATCTTTTTAAATATTATTTGAGTGATTTTGTCAAATATATAATCAACATTTAAACCCGTTTTTGAGGAACATTCCACATATTCTGAGAATTTATTTTCTTCTGCGAAAGCTTTACCCTCATTTTCTGACACTGCTCTATTTTCCTCAAGATCTAATTTACTAGCTACTAAAATCGTTGATACCTTCTGATTATGTTTTTTATTTGCCTCATTAAAAACAGATAACCACTCTGTTAAATTCTTAAATGTATTATATCTTGTAATATCATACATAAAAATTGTTCCCTGGGCGGCAAGAACGGCACTAGGTAATAAAAACCTAAATTTCTCTTCTCCAGCAAAATCCCAAATATGGAGTTTTATCTGTGTTCCATTCATTTTTAGCTTTTTTAAATAGAAGTCCATGCCAAGAGTCAATTTGTAAGTTTCTTTAAAGACACCTGTGAGATATCGATGGGTCAATGTTGTTTTTCCAACACCACCATCCCCGATAATTAAGATTTTAAATTTATATAGGTCTTCCATCATTAATCCAGCATTAATATAATGACTTTCTAATTTAAGAGTTAATTAATCAATAAATTTAAAAATAAAGAACATATTTCAAATTTTCTTTGTAACCTACTTAAAAAATGATTTTGAATTTTAATTTTAAAATTGTGTAAGTTCTGAAACAATTTGTTGTAATTCATGAGATTTGATAAATTTCTCTAATTCTTGAATGTTATTAGGAACTCCTGTTCGAACACCTACTTCCATAGCCTCTAATGAAGACATTGCGGTTGCTAATTTAATCATTTTATCTAAAGAAATCCCAGATAATATAGAAACTAATATACCGCTTAGAAAAGCATCTCCGGCCCCTGTTGTATCTTTAACATCAACATTATAAACTCCACTTTTAATAACTTTTTTACCATCCGTCAATAAAGAGCCTTTAGCACCATCAGTAATTGATACTAACTTTGGACCCATTTCAAAAATTTTTCTAAGGCTATAATAGCTATCAGATTCATTTGTAAATTCTTGTGCTTCTTCAGCGTTCATTGATACGATTTCGGATTTTGATATTAATTTTTTTGCCCATATTGGATTGTTTTTGATGATAGACATACTAGGTGCAGCAAAAACTTTTCCTCCATTCTCTTTTGTTAGTGAAATTGCTTTATCAATTGCCTTACATCCATTTTCAGAAGTTAATGAACTCCAACCGAAGGCTTTGATCCCTTCAAATAGTTCTTCTCTTATATCATCGGGGGTAAGTAAATTATTTGCTCCTTTATAAGCTAAAATACTCCTATCCTTTCCCCATTCAGTCTTCAAAATTAATGAAAAAGCAGTATTATCATCATTGGTTTGTTTAATATTTGAAGTATCAACCCCTCTCTTTTTTAAATCTTCTATGCAGATTTGGGCAGAAAAATCATTCCCTAAGACGCCTATATAAGTTGACTTTAATCCTAACATCGAACAATCTGCTGCAATATTAGCACCTGAACCTCCTGGCACAAATCGCATATTCTCCACATTCAATTTACGGCTATACTCAATTGCCGTATACTTTTTAACTATCTCCTTTTCAAATAATTCAAATCTGAGAATATCTTTAACAGAGATTATACAATCTAGTGTACAGCTGCCAATTGAAATTAAATCATAATTATTGGTCATATATAACACAAAATATAATTAATTGAATTAAAGAATAAGTAAAAATAGTCTTTTATCTTAAATAATTTTACTTCAAAATTTATAAGAAAAAGTTTGTGTTAATCTTTTGATTTCAATTTTCTTAATTCTTCTTCTAACTCTTTTACTTTACCGTCTGGCTCCGCCACTGAAGGCAAAGCTCCACCAATCTCAGCGCCTATTTCCGCATCTATTTCTCCTAATACTTCCTTAACATCATTATCAGTAACTGCTGTATCAACCATAACCTCATTTATACCATCAGATGTAATCTCTTCTGTTACATTAAAATCTTCTATATCTACTCCAATCTGGGTCATTAATTCAGTAAGTTCTGGAATAGATAATTGATTTTTTAATGCGCCCAAGCTTTGTGCAATTCCATGCATGATATCGGCAACATCTTTAACTGCTGTTGCTTGTTCTAATTTAAATACCATACCCTCAAGGTTTGTTCTAAAGTGGTCAATTGCACGGGCCTGTTTTTTTACTTGGAGATAATTACGTGCATGAAATGCAGACCCATCCATATCACCAGCCTTTCGAAGATTTACAGCTTTATCTCGTGCTAATTTAGCTGTCATTTCCATTTTTTTAGTCTGCCTCATTAATCGTTTATTGAAAACCTTCAATCTAACTGTTGCAGAACGAACTGTATCCTTTCTACGGCCTCCAGAAAGCCAATTCGATAGATCTTTAAGAAAACCCATTTTAATTCAATCTCATTTTGATTTTTCGTTATTTTATATTATATAAAAAAATTCGAGATTATATAATTTTTTGTAGACCAATTATTACGTCAAATGTTTGGGAAGATACTACAAAAAAATAAGAAGTATGTAGAATCTATATTACTAAAAAGAAAATTTGAAATACATTTTATTTAATATTTAATATAAGGAAAGATATGGTATTAGATTAATTTAAATAACAATTGAAATATTATACAATAAAATAAGCTAAAAATAAGAGGTTATTATTATCTCATCAGTAGACTCAAAATTATATAATTATGCCGTTCAAGAAGCTAATGATGCCGTAAAATTCGATGAGGCAGGTAGATATAGACAAGCTATAAACAAGTATCAACGAGCGGCAGAAATTCTTATTCAATTTGTCAAATATAATAAAAATCCTATGATGATAAGGAAATGCCAGGATCAAATTGAACAGTATGTTAATCGCGCCCTAGTTCTAAAAGCTCATTTAAGTGGTCCACGAGCACGAAGATCAGCTCCAGTAGTAAGTCCAAGTGAGCCAAGAGGAGAAGGAGGGGAGGCAGGTGCTGTTTCTTCGGAAGAACAAGAATTAATGGATTCCATTTCGGGCACAATCTTAACAGAATCACCAAATGTGAAATGGAAAGATATTGCTGGCTTGAAAGATTGTAAACAAGCTGTAAGAGAAGCCATAGTATTACCAATTATGAAACCACAATTATTTACTGGTGCTAGGAAACCATGGTCGGGAATATTGCTATTTGGTCCTCCTGGATGTGGAAAAACCCTTCTAGCGAAAGCAGCAGCAACAGAATGTAAAGCCACATTTTTCAGTGTTTCATCAGCAGATTTATTAAGTAAATGGTTAGGTGAAAGCGAAAAGTTAATTTCCTCTCTATTTAAACTAGCGCGTATAAAAGCACCAAGTTTAATCTTTATGGATGAGATTGATTCTGTAGCAACAACCAGGGGAAGTGGCCATGAAGGAGGTGGAGAAAGGAGGGTGAAAACACAATTACTCCAAGAAATTCAAGGAGTTAAATCCACTCATGATAAACCTTTACTTGTCCTTGGAGCAACAAATCGTCCATGGGATATAGATATTGCAATGTTAAGTCGATTTGAAAAAAAAGTATATGTGCCACTTCCAGACCAAGCAGCACGAGCAGGGATATTTAAGATTCATACTGCCGGTGTTAATTCCTCCTTAACAGAGGAGGATTTCATTGAATTAGCGGTTCGAAGCGAAGGATATTCAGGTCGTGATATTTCTAATGTTTGTCGAGAAGTCATAATGATTCCTGTTCGAGAATTAGATATGGGCGGGTTATTGGAAGATCCAGATAAAGACGTTATCGTAAGGGATATAAGTTTAAAAGATTTTCAAAAAACAATTAAAAAAATAAAACCAATGACTACTGGGTCTGAATTAAAAAGATATCAAGATTGGGCTGCAGAATTCGGAGAATTTTAATCAAAAAATTGGATGGAAGTAAATGGAAAGACAAAAAGAAAAATCAAAGGAAATCTCAGAGGAACTTGA
This sequence comes from Candidatus Hodarchaeota archaeon, assembly GCA_048887145.1. Taxonomy (GTDB): domain Archaea; phylum Asgardarchaeota; class Lokiarchaeia; order Sigyniarchaeales; family SOKP01; genus SOKP01. The sequence goes on along the minus strand of JBHLKA010000119.1, from coordinate 3,088 downwards.
AGAGAAAGAAGCAAAAGAATTAGAAGATTTAAGGAAAGAATTAGCACGATTAAAAGAATTAAAAAGACTAAAAGAACTTCAAGTTGAAGAAAATGAAATAATTGACCAGGATGCAACTGCTGAAAAAGCTACGACTGAAGATATTGAAGCACGTTTGGATAGAATAGAGGATTTTTTAACAAGTAAACTTGGAGACATAGATTCAAAAGCATACAAACAACATTCTGAACAAATAGAAAAAGAACTTGAAGTAATAGAACAAGAGATTGTTGGCGAAAAGGGTGTAGTTGCCAAAGAAGTATCCACTTATGAATTATTACTAAATGATCATCCTTGGCTTGAAGAAAAAAGATATGTATTCATGTTTTCAATTCCCAATCAAAAGACCAATCTTACAGATTTTGAATCATGGAAAAGTGAATGGTCAAAAATTCTTTTTGATTATGCAAGATATGCAATACTTCATATCTTATATTTAAGAAGGTTACAATCAGAAAAGCCTTTTTCTAAGTTTGAGGATCGCCATACTGCTTTACAAATTATTGCTGAGGAACTAGTTGAGAAAAGACAGGCAGATTGGTTATCAAAAAGTAAAGAAAAATTGAGAATATACTGGAAAACGCTTGATAACTGGGCAGAAGAAATTTATGAATGGGCAATGGAGATTTCACCATTAGAACCAATTTTAATATTTGAAATAAGAGAGTCTAATAGGGATTTTAGCAATCTTCCAAAAGAAGATTTAATTGAAATTTTCAAGATGCTTGAAAAAAATGAACGTGGAAGAATAATAAAATCTGAAGATGGGCAAATTTCTTTTAAAATTAAAGTAGAATAAACTTTTAGATTGATGGGAAATACCATTGTTTACCTTTTAACAGAGATTCCCTAAATTTTGCTACTCCAGTTTCTTCAAGTGATTTTAGGGTTTTTAAAGCTCTATCCTGAGGCCAGCTGAGACTAACACATACATCTTCAAGAGATACAAAACCATTTTCCTTAGCTATTTCAATAACTTTTATTTGATCATTGGTATATTGAACTGGAAAGAATCTAATCATCATGGTTCCGGAATCTAATTCCTGTAAATCGTCGATTACATTATTTTTCTTTAATATTCTTAAAGCTTTTTTGAGATCTTTTATTTCAATATTACCCTTTAATATTCCAGTATGGATCATATCAAAAACTTCAGAGATTGGTATTACACCCGCTCCAATTTCTTCTTTTTGCATAAGAACTCGTTGATATGCCAACATACCTAACTTTTCATGGTCAATTTTAGACGATTTCTTAATTACATCATGTTCTATGATTTGTTCTGTTATTATTTTTGAAGTAGGAATGTTGTATAGTTTCTGCAAATATTTTACTTCCTCCTTCAATTCTGGAGTTAGAGCTAATATTACTCCATGTTTTTTTGCCAATTCTTTCAATCTTTCTTTTGTGAATTTCTCTGCAGCTGCTTTAGCTTGAATATCTTTCAATCTTAATTCTGCTGCCTTTTTCTTCATAGCCTCTTTTAGATCAATTTCATCTTCTATTTTTCGAATACCCATCTTTCTTAGCACTATTTTTTAATATCTTATTTGATTAATATTAATAAATCTACTTATTTCTTTCCATTTAAATCAATAATGAATGATTCAAAAAATTTTAGACCTATTAACAATTATGAAAAAGATATTATTACAAACTCTCTTTCTCAAATCTCACTTAGATTTATATCATTATTGGATGAACAGTTTTATAATTTGTATATACTTTTAAAATCTCCAATTATTAAGGATAGTCAACTTCCGATTTATTTAATTGAACCTAAGCAAAATGATTTAAAACAATTAATTCAATTGGCTTCTTACATTTCTTCAATTGGGCTTTATTTTGGCTTTATAAAGAAAGGGTTTTTCTTTTTAAGTTTGGAAGGTGCTGAGTTTTTATATAGGAATAAATACCTCCTTGAAAAAAACAAAATAATTATTAATATACAAGGTGAAAAATCAATCCTTTATGGAAATAATATCTTAAAAAAGATGTTATCAAATTTTTCGATGGAATTAAGAATAAATGACTTAGTTATAGTTTTAAATGAACTAAAAGAAATTATAGCAATTGGTATTATAAAAGTAGACGGAAAAGATATCTATAATCTTGAATCAGATGATATAATCGCTTTAAATTTGATTGATAAGGGTTATTATCTACGAAAAAATCAGTAAGAAAAAAATTAGGAATTTACTCTTTTTTTTTGGTCTTTTTATAGTAAATTATGGTAACTGCTATGACACCCGCAATCATGATTGGTACTATGGATATAAGCGGATAAGGAATTCCTGTTGGAGTTTCTGTCTCAGAAGGCTCAGCAGGTTTTTGTATTACGGTATATTTAAAAGGTGTTATCGAATGATTATACCGAATTGCATAATTACCTTGATTATCCCATGCTTGAATGTACCATAATACAGTTGTATTAAGGGTTTGATTTAACATCGTTCCTTGCCATGTTCCAACTTGCCCAGATAGTTCTGAAAGATAGATAGAGTCCCAAAATGATCCATTATCAATAGAATACCAAATAACAACGTATTGTATTCCATTTTCTTCAAATATATCAACAGTTATGATAGGAAAATCCTCGTTTGTGGTATATCCATCATCATTTGAATCTTTATCAATTACGGGATAATCTATATCGGGAGGTCGATAATCATGGGTATTATGCTCATATGGAAAAGATGTTTCACAGTAACCTGAGGAGTTAAATATATAAGTACCAAAGCGCTTATCGATACCCAGTTCTTGCGCAATAAAATCACCAGATTCATCATCATAAATTTCATACTTTGCTTCATAGGCATTCCCTACCTCTGCGTAATTTTTAATACTCAACTCAAAAGTAGCATTTGATGCTATATAAGGTAATCTCGCTGTAACATTTGAACCAAAGAATAAGTCAAATGAGACTTTTCTGGTTGTAGTTGCACCAACCTGATGGGTAGAAGTGTATGGTATACCTCCACTTTCCATAAACGTGCCAAGCCAACTTACGGGTATCAAGTTATTATAGATTGCATTTTGAGACTTCCAT
>JBHLKA010000118.1:0-8349 GCA_048887145.1 Candidatus Hodarchaeota archaeon | reverse complement strand
TTATTTAATGTAATATTATCGATAATAAAGGAAAAGAAAGAATTTAATTTGAAGGATCCAATTGAATTAATTCATGAAAAAAATGAGGATGTTGTTTTAGAGGCTTTAGACACATTAATCAAAAAGAAAATAATAATTTCTACATTTAATGCGAGATTGAAAAAATAGATATTAACGGAATTTTCTAAATTTTATTTTATTCTTTTACTTAATATTTGAATCATATCCTTGGTCATCAAACTTAAGTCATAACTGGGATCCCAACCCCATTCTTGACGAGCTAATGAGTCATCAATCGTACGAGGCCAAGACTCTGCTATTTCTTGTCTAAAATCAGGTTCATATTCAATTGTAAATTCTGGAATATGTTTTTTTATTTCGATTGCAAGCTCACCTGCAGAAAAACTAAAGCCTGTAATATTATAAACGTGGTGTTTAAGTTTAGAAACATCCGCTTCTAAAAGATTTATCATACATTTAATGCAATCAGGCATATACATCATAGGTAAAACAGTATCTTTCTTTAAGAAGCAAGTATAATGCTTATTCTTTATTGCTTCATAGAATATTTCTACCGCATAATCAGTTGTCCCACCACCAGGTAATGTTTCACTGCTTATAATCCCTGGTAATCTCATCGACCTTGTATCCAGTCCGTATTTTTTGAAATAATATTCCACTAACAATTCACCACTTACTTTTGTAATTCCATACATTGTTGTAGGTTGCAAAATTGTAGTATTTGGTGTATTTTCTTTGGGCGTGGTTGGGCCAAATGCAGCAATAGAGCTTGGCCATATTATTCGTTCAATATTGTATCTTCTTCCAGCCTCTAAGACATTAATTAATCCGTTTATATTTATACTCCAAGCAGTTTGTGGCATCTTTTCCCCTGTAGCAGATAAAATTGAAGCCATATGAAAAATCGTATTAATATCATATTCATATAATGCTTTTGAAAGTAAATCTTTTTCTAAAGCATCTAAATAAATAACTGGACCATTTTCAGTTATTATCTTAGGTAATGGTGTTTTTCTTCCAGTTGCTATAACGTTGTCATTTCCATACTTCTCTCTTAAAGCTGGGACAAGTTCACTTCCAATCTGTCCAGCAGCTCCTATTACTAAAATTTTTCTCATTTATATCCACTTTTTATTTCAAAAAAGTTAGTATTATTCTTAATATAATCAATTAAAAAAGGTTTATGTCTTTCCTTATGATTTTGAATGTTCTTTTAATTTGGGTAAAACTAATATACTTTTTTAAATACCTTTAAAATATTAATTTTTTCAAAAAAATCTAATTTTGAAAGGTGATTATATGAAGAGAAACCCTGTTGCATTTCTTAAAGAAGAAATGACAGAATTAAGAAACAACAATTTAGAATGGATAATCCGATATCTTGAAGAAGGGTCAAAACCACATTCTACAGTTGATGGAAAAGATGTATTAATGCTCAATACAAATAATTATCTAGGATTAGCAACCCACCCGAAAGTAATACAAGCCAGTATAGAAGCAACAAATAAATATGGCGCTGGAGCTGGGGCAGTGCCTGTAATCGCTGGTTCTTTTGATTTAACAAAGAAATTTCAAGCTAAATTTGCAGAATTTAAAGAAGTAGAAGCATCCCTTTTATGCCAAACTGGTTTTGCAGTTAATTCAGGGCTAATCCCAATGTTGGTAGGAAAACCAGATATTGTAGTCTCTGATGAATTAAATCATGGTTCTATCATTGATGGAGTTAGATTATCAGGTGCAAAACGTATTATTTATAAACATAGGGATATAGGAGATTTAGAGAATCAGCTCAAAGAAGCTGAGAGAGAAGGTGCCAGAAGAATTTGTATCATTACTGATGGTGTATTTTCAATGGATGGTGATATGGCTCCTTTAGATGAAATTGCACGAGTAGCAGAAGATTTTGGTGCAATGATATTTGTTGATGATTGTCATGGTGAAGGTGTACTTGGTAATGGGCGCGGTATAGTTGCTCATTTTAACTTACAAGGAAAGGTACATGTTGAGGGCGGGAGTATGTCGAAGGGATTCGGAGTTTTCGGAGGTACTGTGGCAGGTTCTAAAGATTTAATAGAATTTTGTGCAAATAAAAGTAGAACGTATTTACTCAGTACAGCACATCCACCTGGTGTTGTTGCTGCTAATACAGCCTCAATAGAAGTTGTAGAAAATGAACCGCAACATGTTAAGAAAGTATGGGAAAATACCGATTATTTCAAGAAAGAAGTCCAAAGTATGGGTTATAACACAGGAAACTCTGAAACCCCGATTATTCCATTAATAATTGGTGATCCTGGTAAAGCGCAAGAACTTGCAAGAATTCTATTTGAAGAAGAAAACGTTTATGGTACTCCAATTGTCTTTCCTATGGTAGCTAGAGAATTATCCAGAATTAGAGTCCAGATGAACGCTTTATTAACTAAAGATGATTTAGATTATGCACTTATGGCAATCGAAAAAGTAGGAAAAAAATTAAATATAATTTAAATATCTTTTTTATTTAAATTCTTTTTTGAAATTTTTTATAAAGGCTTACATAGTATAGCTTTTACTCTTAAATTTTTAAAATCACTAGTAGGTGCTGGTTTAATTAAACACACAGTATCGGCGCCCTTTCCTGTTCCAGCGATTGCAATAATATCTCTGTTTAAAGCGGGAATTAAACCAGCATCACAGATTGTCGCTGAAATTTCTATACATACTTTTATTCCTTGACTAAATTGCCATCCTAAAATTTTTGCCAATAAATCCACAAATATCCAAGCTTCTTTCCCAATTCTTAAACCTCTTTCAATTCCACTCATAGAATGAGTTCCAATGTGGAATTTTAATCCTTTCTTCTTTAAGAAATCTAATTTATCCTCTGGAAATTCTTGTCTAATTGAACTATTTACAAAATAATACGCATGGGTAACAATAACTATATTAAATTTTTCTGGATCAAAAATATCTACAGCTCTTTCCGCAGTCATACCAGTAGTACTGGCAATAACAATATCATTAATTCCTAATTTATCAGCATATGTTTTTGCTATCTCTAAAGCTTTATCAGTATTATGTGGACCTCCCTCCTCAAAATACGTTACTTCGATTTTTAAATCAGTCATAATCTATAGGAAATAAAAGGAAAATAATATATTTTTTTTTCTAATTTCTTGAAAAAAATATTTTCATTAGCTGATATGGAAAAAAAGGGCTTGGTTTTTTATTTATCTTCTTGGTTTAATTTAGGAATAAACTCTGGTTTTATTTTAGTAACCCGAGTAACGATTTTTGCTTGTAATTCTAAAGTAATTCGCTTTGTTTGTTCGGAGGGAATAGTAAGGGTATATGTATAGGTTGGTTCTTCTATATTAGTAGGTTCTGGATCAGAGTTTTTGAAAGTCACATCTTTTGTCTGTTTAAAGTTCACATCAAGTTCAATTTCATTTTCCAATTTATTCTCAATGGTAATTTTTCTAGTTATTTTATCAAAACGAGTCCTCACTTCTATATGTTCTTTAGGTTTTATTGCATCTTCAAAAGTAATTTCTGGTTTTCCTTCAATAACTTGGACCATATCATCATCTACTTTAATATCATCATCAATGAGTTCTTCAGAAATAATCTTATTACCAATGGTTCCCGAAGTCGAGAGAAATAAGAATGGAAGCCCACGTTTATATAAAGTCATTGGGGAGTTACTAGGAAGTGCCTTAGGCTCTCCTTCTTTTACCATCACATATGTTATAATAACATCATAATTAATTTTATTATTATTTACTGAACTGGCATTGTATTCAATTGAAACTTTTCTTTCAATAGAAAATTGAGCTTTGGATTTAAACCATTCAATTTTAATTTTTTTCCTTGAAGGTACATTCGCACGCATTTATTTATCACCTTATAACATTAAATTTTTCATTCTTTGAGTCCTCTTTTGCTTGGGTAGAGCTTTCCATGCTGCTTGCTGCATTTCAGCTTCTTCAGCAGGATAATAATCTTCAGCTTTAGTTCCGATTATAGGTGGCGCTCCAGGTAATTCAAATATAGCAAAACCTAACTCAACATTATCATAATGGAACCCAGTTTGGTTATCGACAATTAAATATGCTTCAAGTTCTGCTATTTTTCCATCATCACTTAGATTCACTTGAAGATTAGTCTCCCATTTAAGACGTATGTCACTGATAAAATAAGTAATTTTAACAATAACTTCTCCTTCTTTTTTTGAATTTATAATAAAATTAAAAGTGCCTTTCATATCAGAATATGTCCGGTACGAACTTGCTTCGCAAATATTTGATACTTGTTCTCTCAGTTCTCTAGTAAAATCGATTGAATAAGAAATTATATTAGTTGCAGCTCCTTTTTCCCGATCTATTAATTGCTGGACGTTCTTAGGATCAGGTAAGGAGACAATTGTCTGTTGTAAAGTAATTACATCCCTATCTGTTGGATTTATATATTCAAGGTCAATATTAGCCGAATTCGGGTCAAAACTAGCGGGAACATTTTGTATCTCGAATTCATTGGACCCAGGAGATACAGATAATTTAATTTCCCTTTCAACAATTCCACCGCCACCATTAAAAATTACTAATTTGTTTACTTTTGGATCAATTAACATAGATATCAATTCAATTATTTATACCAATTAAAAATAGTAATGAAAGCTTTTTATATAAACATTTTAAAAAGCTGAGATAGATTTGATATAGTTTTAAAACGATAAAAATCTAAATACATTTAATTACAATTTATTCATAAATTAGGGATATCATATGAGTGAAAGAAAAGTATCTTTAAAAGAAAAAATACTATTTGGGACAAACGCTTTTCCAGATCAAATTTGAGTGAATTATAAAGTCACTAAAGGTCAAATAACATATCAAGCGTTTACGATTTATGTCTTTACTTTTTACTTTGCGGTAGTAGGTCTTACAATGCTTGAAATGTGGATTGGATTCGTTTTGTGGGGTATTTGGAACATGTTTAATGACCCCATATTAGGAGCCTTGAGTGAGAAAACTAAACAAAGAGGGAAATTAGGAAAAAGGAAATTGTATTTAATTATATCTTTTGTTCCTTTAGCATTGATAATGATTTTCCTTTTCACCGTACCTGCCAATTTTAAGTTTTGGTATTTCATATTCATAATATTTACCTTTGAATTCTTTTACACAATGTTTTCAGTAAACACTAATGCAGTTTTCCCCGAAATGTTTCCGACGGAAAAACAAAGAGGAGACGTAAATGTATTTATAAAGGCTTTTACTATGATTGCAGTAATACTTGCTTCATTAATTCCAACTTTAGTTGTATCTCCTACATTAATTCCCTTACTTGATCCAGCAGATCCAGGTTATGCTGCAGAAGTTGCTAGTATTAATGTTAAATATATTATATCAGGCATAATTCTAGCTGTAATAATATTGGTCATGGCTATATTATTCATTTTCTTTGGGGTAAAGGAAAAGGAAGAGCAAACAAGTGATTTTGAAAAGAGACCAGGATTTTTCAAATCATTGAGAATTACATTTTCGAATCGAACATTTATAAAATTCACACTTGGTAATATGCTTATTTGGTATTGTTTTAACGTGTTATTAACAGTCTTTCCTCTATACGCAGTTTATGTACTTGGAAGAACTGAAGGATCCTTTTTTATTGGAGTTACATTGATGTTAGCTCTCTTATCTGCTGCATTCTTTATGCCTCTTCAAGCAATGATCAGAAAAAAATTTGGTACTCGCAAAGGTTTAATATTTGGCTTAGGAATATGGATTATCACATTATTTCCTTTGATTCTATTATCAAATAATGATATAAGTAGAATTTTATCATTTATTGTCTTTATAACAATTGGATTTGGATTGTCAGCTGCGTTATTTTTTATCGATATAATTCATGGTGACATAATTGATCAAGATGCACTTAAGTTTGGCGTAAAAAGAGCTGCTAGTTATTATGGGGTTAACGCTTTTATTCATCGTTTTTCAATGATACTTGGAATTACAACTATTTATATCATATTTTCGGGAACTGGATGGAGCAAATATGTACCTATTGTTGCTGATCCAGTTTTGAGAGAAATTGGTATAAAAGCTTTGATGTTTCTCTTTCCTTCAATAGCTCTTATTGGATCAATTCTCTTCTTCAGATCTTATGATTTACATGGTAAAAAACTCGAAGAAATGAGACAAGAATTAGAAAAACATCCCGAATTAAAATAATTACTTTTTTTTTAATTTTTTATTTTAATCTTAGTTTTTCTCTCGTATCATCAATATTAGCGTTGGAAACGCTAATAAAACTAACGATTAAGCAGTGAAAGAATGAATTCAATAGGAGGGAAAATCTTAATCTGAAAAGCATGAGGCATATAATATTGAAGGAATAAAATAGATCTCCACACGTTTACGCTATCTAAATCTATAGAATTTTCCTTGATTTGTTCAATTATTTCCTTTTTCGGCCAACTTGAATCAGGATGTAAGATATAATCAATATCTTTTCCTTTAGTATTAATCATGGAATATTTAACATATTGAAATGGATATGTTAATATTTCTGAGGCAACTTTATCGCCTCTTATCATATCCCTAGATATTATCATCCGATTAAAATTTTTTATAACATAAGGGATATGGGGATTTTTTGTTCCTAGATCGAAAGTTGCTAAAATATTAATATCAGGGGACAATATTCTGGCAGCGGCTGCTATTGTTTTATCAAGGCGATCGTATTTTCGATGATATATTGATTTTCTGTATTCTGAAATCGCTCCGAACATGTTTTTTTGATTACCAGTTATTCCACACTCCCAATGATGTTTAGGAGGAGCGAAACTAATTATTTTAACATTTGGCTTTAATAGGATCTCTGGAAACTTTATCGGAACATCTAAATCTAAACATTTCATTTTAACTGAAGTGTAATTAGTTAAATTTACGAATTTACACTTATTTTTTCTTAATGTATCCCAATATCCTCTTTTTTTTAAAATATTGTCATTTATTGTTAATGCGCGCATGTTTGCTTCGCAAACAAAAGGTTTTCCACCAAAATTTTTAATTGTTTTTATGATTGCCTCACAGATTATTGGATCAGAGTAAGTTGTAGGCATGTAATTAATCCCACCACCCAAATTTAATTTAATAGCAACTAAATCTCCTTCATTAATAATATCTTCTGCCTTAATTTTACTAAATGCCTCTGACACAGATCTTTTTAAATCTTCTCTTTTTCCAAGCTTTTGGACTAAAACTATTTTATTTTTCTTCAAAACTTCATGATCTTTTTCTCGACCATATAATTTCCCATTTTTTTGTGTTATAATGAATTTTTCTGTATCATATTTTATCATTGGTGGTCAAATCCTAATTTTATTATTCCTTTCTTAAGCTCTTCTGAATTTGCCAAATATACTATAAGAAGAAGTAATTTAATGTTTTCTATATTTCTAAATGCTTTAGTATTAAATTTCTTTGTGTTATCCTTTTTTGAATTTTAAAAAAAAGAACTGAGAATTATGGTTTTATCGTTTTAGACCTAAAATTTCTTTTGCTTCGTCCAGAGTAGCCGGTTCTCTTCCCATTTCTTTAGCTAACCTCACCATTCTTTTAACCAGCTGCGCATTATTTTCTACGAGTTCACCTTTACGATAATAAACAGTATCTTCAAGACCTGTTCTAATATTACCCCCCATGCACATAGCTATCATGGTTGTTCTGAGATTATACCTACCAATAGTTACTACTTGCCATGTGGAACCCTTAGGAAGGAGATCAACCATATTTAACAGGTTTCTAACTGTTGCGGGTGCCCCACCCTTAATGCCTAGCACTATACTGAAGTGAAGTTTTTCAGTAGGATTCAAAATGCCTAAATCAACCATATCCATAATATTTGCTATGTGACTTGTGTCATATACTTCTATTTCTATACCTGCACCAATTTTTTTGCAACCCTCAACATATTTTTTATTAAAATCTATTGGATTATTAAAAAGTGATGCAGTTGCCATTCCTTTCATATTAGTTCTAAATTCAAAAGTACCGGCATTTATAGTAAACATATCAGGTTGCGGGTTTATGCTTAACAAATTGAGTCTTTCTTCCAATGTTGCCATTTTAAGGGCTGTGCCATATCTTTTACCCGATTTACTTATCTTTACACCATATTCTAAACGAGCACCGATTCCATTGCCAATTTGAGTAATAATTGGACATTTTTCTTTTATTAATCTCACTGCTTTATTATAAATATTTAGATCAGGAGTTGATTGTCCATCTTCGCCTCTTACATGGATATGACATACTGTTGCTCCAGCTTCATAGCATTCTA
>JBHLKA010000117.1:0-8419 GCA_048887145.1 Candidatus Hodarchaeota archaeon | reverse complement strand
TGTGGATATACTATTGTAAAACCCTATCCTAAGGATCAACTCTGCCCTAAATGTAGGAAATTTCTTCCTGAATTATATCAATATGTAAATGACTCAGAAACAGACATAAAACCAGAACCCAAACAGTTTGAGACTAAAACCTCAACAGTCACTTCAAAATTTCAAGGAAAAATTAAAGTTAAAACAAAAGCAGATTCATTTTCGGTTGAAGATGAGATAATATATCTAAAAAATGAAACGGAATATGTAAAATTTTTAGGCATTACATCTGTAGAAAGAACCCCTTTATTTAATAATAATCATCGATATAATTATCTTTTAGAATTGACTAATAACTTAGATTATATTGCAACGAGTATCCTAGGTGGAGAATTAGATAAAATGCTCCTTATTACTGACAAAGGCATCGAAGAAAAATGTCAATTTTATGTGAAGGATGAAATAATCTATATTGTATATGGAATCTTTCCTGACAAAAAAGGTAAATGGATCCTAGATCAAATGGCAAAATATTACTCTGAATTAATTCGTGGAAAGGATGTAGATAATTTACCAAAACTTGAAAAACGGAATATCAACCATAAATTCAAGGGACTAGTTAAATTCATGTTAAATGAGTATTTAAGTTTACAAGAAGTATTTACAGATCAAGAGATCCCTTATGTAGAAGATTGGATTAGAGTTGATTATTTAGGATTATCTTCAATGTCGATAGGTGTAATATCTCTTCTTTTAGATGAAGAGGGAAACCTCAGTGTGGACGTACCTGGAGAATATGATAACCCTGCTGAAGAAATTGAAATGAAGGAATCTTTATTAACAGCTAAGATTGAAGCTATCGCAGCTAATACCTTAGGTAATACTGGTTCTTATCCTAGATGGATAGCTGTGAAGTTAGGTTTTCAAAACTACAGGTTTTTAACGTTCAAAAAGTATGAACATGATTATTTTCTCTCATTTTTGTCTGAGGGAAATTTAAAGAAGATTGAGCTAGTTGAGAAAAAAATTGAGCCCTATTTATATTATGGAATAGATGCGCCCTTTGCTGGTAATTTACGGCCTTTTAATAAATTAAAAGCTTCTGTAAAAGATGTTATTAATCATGTTCCAGGAAGGAAGTTTAAGTAATACAAATTAGTTGTTAATTTAATCTAGATCATTATTAGAGAGAAAGTACATGTCAATTTTAATTAATGATAATAAAAACTTCATTAAAATAAGCAATAGAATTATTTCACTAACTTTTTATAAGAATGGAAAGTTTGCTGGAACCTATGAAATTGCACACAATGAAGATAATGGTAAAAAATATTTTTTGAAAGATTGTTATTGTGCTATAAATTTCCTTAGTGAAAATTCAAATACAGTTAAAGAATACTGTTCTAAAGGTATTAATTTTGATTCTAAGGTTGAGGAGATTAATGATCAAATTGGCCATGGGAAAAAACTAATCCTCACTAATAGGGCTAAAGAGTTAAAAATCCATTTTAATATACAATTTAAAATCTATCAGAATCAGCAATTTATATTGATTAAAATTGATGATATTGTCTATCATGAAGAGTATCAAGAACGAGTTCACAGTATATCCCCATTAACTATAAAAAATAGTAACTTATGGTTATCTGGGACCAAAAATTCAACTAAAGCAGATAAAATGTCTTGGTTTAAGCAAGGTTGGCAAAGCTGGAGTTCATGTAAACTTTTATTTGGTAATGACAGAGATGATGAGGGTCCTAAATCGGACCTGTTTAAACGTGTATACGATAACCAAGATTATAAAATTAAAGGAAGATTTTATAGCGAATATTGTACTGTAATTACTGATTTAGAAACAAAAAGTTCACTTATTTTAGGTTTTATTACTTTAAATACACAATTTACAAGAATATTGTTAAATTATGAAGAAAGAGATCATATTAAATTATTAAGCGCTTTTGGATGTATGGATGGTATTTATCTCAAAAATTCTTCTATTAAATTTTCAGAGGAACTATTTATTTGTTTTAAAAGTGAAAATCTTGGTTATTATGGTTTGATTGATTACGCTAAACTAGTTAAAAAGAAAATTGATCTTGATCGAATTGAAACAATTCCAATTGGATGGTGCAGTTGGTATTACTACTTTACAGATGTATCAGAAGCACTTGTGAATAGGAATTTAGAATTTTTCCAAGCTAATAAAAAAAAGTTTCCTATTGATTTTTTCCAGTTGGATGATGGCTATTTCACTTATATAGGCGATTTCAATAATATTAACTCAAAATTTCTAAACGGTTTAGCATATTTATTTAAAAGAATTAACGATTCCGGTTTAAAAGGCGGAATCTGGACAGCACCATTTTTTGCTGAAAGAAGAGCCAACTTATATAAGCAACATCGTGATTGGTTTTTAAAAGATAAAAATTCAAACAAAATGCTTAAAGTTCATTTTAATTGGAATATTTTTTTATATGGGTTAGATCTCTCAAATAAACAAGTTTTAGGATACTTATATAGTTTTTATAGAAATCTATTGTATGCAAATAAATTAAACCAAAAATCCGATAATCATCTCATTAATTTCTTTAAAATAGATTTTTTACATGCAGCAGTTCCTATTGATGGCAATTTTTCAAATCAAAATCTCACAAGGGCACAAATTTTACATAATGGAGTTAAAACAATAAGAGATGCGATTACAGATCATAGCTTTTTATTAGGATGTGGTGCGCCATTAGGACCATGTGTTGGATTAGTTGATGCGATGCGTATTGGAGAGGATACTGCTCCAAGATGGGAAGAAACAAATAAGCAACTTATAGAATCCGGGATTCCTACACCCGCCTTAAAAATTTCATTAATCAATATTATTTATAGATCATTTATGCATAGAAATTTTTGGATAAATGACCCAGATTGTTTAATGATAAGACGGAGTGACACAGATCTAAAATTAGATGAAATCAAATTACAATTAGTAATTATGGGTTTATCCGGAGGGCAAATTTTAATCTCCGATGATATGACAAAATTATCTGTAGAAGCTTTGAATGATGCAAAATTACTTATTCCTCCATATAATCCAGTAAATTACTATCCTATAGTGTTTGATGCTTTCACTTCAAAGTTACCAACAATTTATATGTTAGAAACAGACGAGATTATTGGAAAACGATTTTTAGTAGCGCTAATAAATTGGGATGACAATTTCATTAGTAAAAAGTTGATTATTAATGATTTAATATTAAAAAACGCGCCTAATCAAAAAGATTTTCTGATATTTGATTTTTGGGGTAGAAATTATATGGGTAAATATAAAGGAAATCAAGAAATTAAATTCGTTGCCATACCTCCTCATTCTTGTAAATTCTTATCTATCATTCCTGTTGATAACGAACTACTTTTTAATCCAATTTTACTTTCTACTTCTTTACATATCTCTCAAGGATGCTACGAAATTAAAAAATATGAATATAACAACAAAGAGAAGATACTTGTAATTGAAATTGAATTAATTGGAAAAAGGAAAGGAAGCTTATATTTAAAACTTCCATCTGGAAAGCAAATTGTTGATAGTAATTCTAATTTTCATATTATTAAAAAAAAGGAAAACATTTGGGAGTTATCTATTGAATTTGAAAATAAAGCTATTATTAAAACACGATTATCTTAACGCTTTTATTTTTTAAAATCCTTTATTATTTGAAACTAATACGATTTATACTTCAAATATTTTAAATATGAATCTTACCCCTCAAAAAATCTATGAGAAGCTAATTAATAACCATTTAGATAAAAAATCTTCAATTGATTTGTTAATATCAATTATTGAAAATTCTAATGATGAACAATTGAGATTAGACTCTATTGATGTATTAAATAAAATTAGTGTTAAAGATGAAAAAATCTTTAAAATTTTTGAAAATTTGTTGGTTTCTGATACAAATCCAGAGTTAAGAAATTCTGCTCTTAATTACCTCTTCATCAATCATCAAGAGAGGGTGTTAATGCCTATAAAATGGGCAATAAAACATGAAACCACTTACAAATGCTTAGTTGCATTAATAAAAACTTTAGCTAAAGTTGAAAATAGTGCATCTAAAAAAATTTTGATAGAAGAGTTAAAAAAAATAAGAAAAGTCAAATATCTTAATATTGAGAGGAGATATGAAAATAAAAAGTTTAAAAAGGGTTTAAAAAGGATACTTAAAACGAGCAATTTAGAAACGCTTTCCCATAGTCAAATCTCAGAAATAATTGTTAATTTTTTAACGGTAAAACATTTATCAGAGAAATTTCCTAATGTATATTTTGAAATAAATCCAAAAAGTTTACAAGTAGAAGAATTAGATTTATCAGATTATTTGGAATACGAAGTCAAGGGAACGCCTTGGGGATGGAAAAATAATATTTCAAATATATCTGAAATAGAAGGATTAAGTCTTTTAAAAAATCTTAAAAAATTGGATCTATCAAATAATCAAATTGAGGATATTGATAAATTAAAAGATCTTAAACTACTAACTCATTTAATAATTTCAAATAATAAACTCAAAGATTTGAATAATCTCCATGCCATTCAAAGTCTACCTCATCTTGAATTTGTAGATTTATGTGGAAATGAAATCGTTAATCATATTAAAAAATCTGAGTTTAAACCTGAAATAAAGGTGGTTTTGAAGAGATATTTTGTTGAGAGATTTGAATAAGTTAAAAAAAAATAAAAGAAAATTAAAATTTGAATTTTTTATTATACTGAAGTAAATTCAGTCTTTTTACCAATACCAAACAAACCTAATGCGGTACCCAATTCTTTATGTTCTTTTCCATAATCTCTTACAGAAATACCATTCATTACAGCATCAATCGCTTGTCTAAATGCTTTTGCCCCTGCAATAGGACCATCTGGGTGAGCATGAATTCCACCACCACTACCAATCATAATATTTGTCCCTAAATCTTGAACACATTTTTCAACTAAACTAGGAGTAATACCACCGGAAGGCATGGGTAAAGTTCTTTTAATATGTGGAGCATTACGCATTGGCATGACCATTTGTCGAGCAGTTTCCTTGAACCTATCTGCCATTGTAGGTGCTTTACCATATGGTGCTGGATGTACTATTGTATCACACCCGGCCAATCTTCCAAATTTACCAAGTATTAAGGGGCTCGAAATACCACTGAGAGGATCCTGATAAAGAGCTCCTGCAAGATCCATATGTCCTAAAATAGGTACCTTAACAGAAGGATCTTCAGCTAATTTCCTCATGGCAGAATATCCAGTTGAAATATGATTAACCATCAAAGCATTTGCTCCATGTTCTTGTACGATATCTGCTAATTCAAACATCCTATCAATTCTGTCAGTTATGTTAACTGTATATAGAGTTTTTTCACCTTTTTCGGAATCTGCTCTATCTAACGCTTCCATGAAAGCAGTTACTCTTTCAGTAATGGGATTAAACTCAGCATCTGCAATTAATTCATCATCTTTTATGATATCACAGCCACCTACCGCAGCTTGATAAGCAAGTTCTGCACCAATTTTTGGATCAGAATATACGCAAGGTTTAATCATATTGTTTAGTAATGGGCGTTCTTTAACTCCTAAAATATTCCTAATTCCCACATCTCCAAATTTAGGTCCCTTAAATTCCTTTAAAAATGCTTTTGGAAATCGAACATCCATCATCTTTAATGGACCGCCCATTGAAATATTTCCATATATTGTTGTAAAGAGCATAGGAAATTGGGGTTTGAAGTTTAAAGGAAATGCTATTTGTACCACGTATTGATGCATTTTAGGGTTTCCAAAAAATTCTTCTGCGCCTTCATATTCAAAATCTGGAATTCTCCACCATCCAATCACTTTTGCTACATGCTTTCTTCGTTGTTCTGGAGTTTCTGCAGGAACAGGAACAAAAGTGCCTGTTGATTGTTCAATGCAAACAGCTTGCATCATATAAAACGCATCCATTTTTCTATGAAGCATTACGCTATAAGTAGCAACGATATGATTCTCGTAGTCTATGTCTTCTGGAAGAGCATTAGGTTTGGAAAGATTTTCTAAATCAAAACCATCAAATTCTGGGGGAATTTTTTCATCCAAATTTATCACAATTTTAAATTTTTAATGTAGTAAATGAAATAATCCTTAGAAAAATAATATTTTTATTAAAAATTTAAATAAAAAACTTGAAAGAATTTATAGCTAATATGTTAAGGATTTAAACTTTAAAAATAAAAATAAAAAAAAATAAATAAAATTAAGTTAATCTTTTGATTTTGCTGCAGATTTTAGGTTTAAGTAAGAATTTTCAAGTACACTTAAATATTCAATTAATACTTGGCTTGCTTTTGACTTTTTCTCATACTCTTCTTTTATAACATTTAATAAATATTTTGGAAAAATAAGATCAACATAGAAATCGGAAAGTAGGGCATAGTACTCATTGTTCCGTTCATCTTGAAATACTTGAATCATTTTACTTTCCCAAAGCATCTTTAATACCTCATCAACATCATCTACACCCTTCTTTTTAAGTTTTTCAAGATCATTTCGAGTAACTATAGCGGTTCTTAATAAACGGAGAGTTTCATAAACTTGAGGATTAATTATAACATCAATTACAGTAAGATTGTCTTGTTCCGAAGGACGATAGTTTTGAAAAAATCTCTTAGATTCGGTGCGATAATCTTCTGCTAATTGAGCGGGTAATCCTCTGTCAGCAGGGTCCTTTAAAAGTTGTACAGGAGGTACTCTCATCATTATAATGTCATTTGTAAGGAAAATAAGTTCTGAAGGCATTCCTTTTACAGATGCTTCTTTTATAATATCACGTTTTATCAATTCAATTAAAACTCCTTCTAAATCAACAAAACCTTGCTTATACTTGTCTTTAAGCCAAACCATAAGTTCTGATTTAGAAACCACACCTTCTTCTCTTAAACGGTTAATGATCATTCTCTTTATTTCATCTTGATAAGTAATTGCTAAACGCTGCTCATCATTTAATGTAGGATAAACAGATAACCTTTGAAATAGTGAAGGAATTAATCGAAGATAAGCATTCTCGTCAAGATTCTGTAAGACTATTCTGGAAACATCCACTAATCCACTTTCATAAGCATCAGGATCATCATCTAGATTTAATAGTAGAAGTATATAATATCCCTTATCAGGACCAGTATAATATGAAGCTATATTAAGGGATCCTACCATTAAACTGATCATACCTGATTCTCCGCTATATTCATGCGTGCTATATACTTGCATCAAAGTTTTATCTGAAATATTAATCTCTTCTGGATATTTAGCTAATATTTCTGTACCTACTCTTTCATCCCATTTCATCACAACTAATCCTACTGGCATTTATAATCCACCTCCTTCAAATTCACTTGGTTCAGGGAGTCGTTTTCCCTTCTTTCTTTCAACACCTAAAACGTCTCCTAATGATAATCCGAGTATTTCCCATTTATTTCCTACCTTTTTTACTATATATTCTTCTTTGGAGGGATATAAAAGAGATTCAGAAATAGTTTTCTTACTTTTTATATCACTTCTCATTTCTCTAGCTCTTTTCACAAAAGTTGGAATCTTTGCCCTCTGAATAGCGCGATATGCAACTAAGCTACCTACAACAGCCACAACTCCGATTACAATCATCAAGAAGTAAAACATAGGGAAACCAGGAAATATTTCGGTCATTTTTATATCAATAAATATTGCTCTAGATGTATCACTATAATTTCCTTTCTCAATGTTAAGTGTAGATGATAATCGTTCAGTAGTGAAAAACGCATCAGGTAATGCTGCATCTGGAACTACAACGGTATAAGTTCCATCTCCATTATCAGTAAAATTGTATCTAGTTCCACTTATCATTAAATACACTTCAGCATTGGTTATAGGCGTAACATCAATTGGATCAGTTAGGGAGATATCAAACCTTAAATCATTACCAGATACTACTGACACTATATCTGCATATCCAATCTCAAAATCTCTTGGAATAATATGGATAATGATGATGGCATCCCTTCTTACATAATTAGTTTCGCTAAAAGTAACTCTTAATGTATAATTAGCTATTTCTAAATTTTCGGTATTTAAATCAAGTTCAAAGCGTCCATTACCTAATTCAGTCAGCTCAACAATACCATTATCAACAAGAAATCTACCAACCTCTTTTTCCCATACACATTCTTTCACATCAATGTTTGATAACCCAATTCCACTCTGTTCGATAGTATATACAAAAGTAAATACTTTAGAAGTACCAATGAATACATCATAGGTTTCAATTACTGCTGCAGATCCATTCAATCTTGTGTTAATTTCAAAAATCCTCAAAGGGATAAATATCGTTTTTATTTCATAGTTCTGTTTAGAAGCAGTTAATTGCAACATATAATCTCCCCAACGAGGAAA
>JBHLKA010000116.1:0-8436 GCA_048887145.1 Candidatus Hodarchaeota archaeon | reverse complement strand
TTAGTCATCCATACAAGAGATCCTAAACATTTAAAATTATATCGTTCCCTCGTAATGGAGGGCTGGTTACGTTCAAGGAAAATAGAATGATAACACTCTTCAGAATATAATTTTAACTAATTTTTATTATGTCCATTGGACATAAAGATTTTTCACATTTATCATTTAGAATAGAAAATGAGCATTTTTGTGGATAAAAATTCAAATGAATACTAAATTTCATAAAATTCTGATTGTTTCTTTAATATCGAAAAAAGTAATTGGTTCTCCATTTGGTTTTGTAATGTTATTATTTCTTAATGCTGTTATGATGACAGCAGGGGTTAATACATGATGTTCGGGACCAAACACCTTGAATTTATTAATTAAATTTCGATGAAAGATCTCTTCCTTTTTTCAAAATAAGCCAATTTATCATAACCTATTTCTTTTAATAATTTAATCATATTACTAAAATTAAACCCTAATTCATCAGGATGATGGGCATCTGAGCCCAATAAGATTGGAATATCTAATTCGTACATAATCTTAATAATTTTAACGCTTGGATATTGTTCTTTAATTTGTTTTCTCAAACCACTTGTGTTTATTTCTATTGTTAGATTCTTCTTTTTTACAAGTTCTAATGTTTTTATTACTTGCTCATCGATCAATTCTGGATTTTCTGGCTTTTTATTAAATTTTTTGGGCAAATCAAAATGAGCTATAATATCAAAATCAAATTCCGATGATCTAATCATTTTTTGTAAAGTAAGATAATAATCTAAATAAACAGTAGTTATACTGCCATATAATTCATAATTTTTTAAAAATCTACTATCATCAAATGCAAAGATCTGCCCTTTTCCTTGAAGAATATGAATAGATCCTAATATATAATCTAACCTATCAGAGTGTTTGTTAAGATACCTTTTATAAGAAGCAGCTTGATTTTCTATGTAATCTAATTCAAAAGCGATTTTAATTTCAATCCTATCGTTAAATACTTCTTTTAACTCTTCGCCGGTTGAGAGATATTGTTCAATCTCATCAAGTTTCATAGCATATTCATCATATGGTATTCCCTCTATTCCTTTTAAAAATTCATAAGGAAAATGATCACTAAGCCCTATAAGATTTAAATCAAGTTTAATTGCTTTTTCCACATAATCTTCAAGAGAACCAATGGCATGACGACAAAAAGAGCTATGTGTATGCCAATCTTCTAGTTCCATTTTTTTATTAAAGAAGATACTATATTACCTTTATTTCTGAATATTAATTAAATTAGTTAAACCTTATTATTATAGAATATATAGGAGTGAAATTTTTGGAATTCAAAGATAAACAATATGATGGCCCCTATAAAGTTTCAGAAGTAGAAATTCATAATGAAGGTCAAATTTTTAAGGGTCTACTCTATTTTCCAGCAGAAATTTTCAAAAAACCTTATCCTTTAATAATTTATTTTCATGACTTTCCTCATCTTTTCACTTTAAAAGAGATTGTTAGAGATTATCGATATTTATTAGAAAATGGTTTTGCTTTTCTGGTTTTTAATCTTAGAGGGTATAGATTTAGTGAAGGAATAATATCAATCGAATCCCAAGTATCAGATTCAATTAAAATTATAGAATTCATTCAGTTTATGTCAAAAAATGGAATTTTTAGTATAAAAGATATCAATATTCTTGCATATGGATTTGGAGCCTATATCGCCTTAATCTTATGTTCACAAATTAAAATTATTAATAAATTTTTATTATTATGCCCAATTTTGGATTTAGAAAAACATGTTTATAGTGAGAACTTCTCGAAATCACTACAATACATAAACCAATTTCTTCCAGGAAATATTCGGGGTATAGAAGATGTTGATGAATTTATAAAAAAAACTAAAATAGAGTTAAAAAGAAAAGAGTATCAAATTAAATTCTTTATAAAAGAAATTAAATACAATGAAATAAAACTAATAATCGGAGATTTAGATAAAATTACTCCCATAAATGAAGTAAACCAAATTATTCGAAAAAATCTTACGAATATTGATATTGTTGTGATTTCCGGAATGGATCATGTTTGTATAGAAGATGCTCATTTTGAAAAAATAAAGAATGAAATTACTACTTTCTTTATCAATTAGAAATTAAATTTTGGGATTAGAAATATCAAATTATGTCTAATTTAATCAATAAGGCAAAATTATTTAAGATTGGAAAAAAATCCTATTACTTAACTATATAAGAATATTACGATTTTTTAGGGTGCGAAAATGAGCTCAAAACAAAAATTAGCCGAATTGAAATTTTCAGATTTATTGGGTGATGATAAAAAGCTTGTTTTCCTTGCGGGTGCAGGATCTTCAATTGAATCGCCTTCATCGATGCCTAGTGCCCAGAAAGTAATGGAAACTTTAATTAAATATACATGTCCGAAATCAGAAATCGAAAATATCCTTCAAATTGCGGAATTAAGATTTGAAATATTAATTGAAATATTTCAAGATACTTTCGATAGTGATCTCTCATTTGCAAATTTCTATTTGGAAAATGATAAACCAAATATAATACATTTCTTTTTAGCAGAAATGCTTAAAAGGGGGCATTTTTTAATGACATCTAATTTTGATTCACTTGTAGAACATGCTTTACTAAAACTCGATATTCAAAGGAAAAAGATCGTACCAGTGATTACCGAGAAGGATTATGAAAAATATAAAGATCCAAATAAACTATTAAAAAGTGGAAAGTATGCTATTTATAAGATACATGGTTCTCCAAAAAATATAATAACCGGAGAAGACACAAAAGATTCATTTATAAATACAATCAGATTATTAGGCCTTAATTTCGACAGAAGTAATTTACTTCAACTAGAACCTTATAAAGCTCAATTTCTCGAAAACATATCTGATGATCGCTCTTTAATTATCTTTGGTTATTCAGGAAAAAATGATTTAGATATAGTTTCAACTCTTAAAATAATGAGAAATTTAAAGAATTTAATTTGGATAAATCATATCAGTGAAGATAAATCAAAAGAGAATTTTTATGAAATTCTACCTAATAAGATGCAGGATATAAGAGAAATAAACGAGATTGATCAATTCTTATTAGATATCAAACAAATAAATGATTCAGTTAATGTATATCGATTAAATACAAATACAGCGAGACTTATTGAGAAATATTTGGAAAATAAAGATATTATCTCTTCTGAAAGCTTTTCAATTGATTTGATGGATTGGCTTAGAGGTAACATTAAGGAACCTGATGAATTGAAAAAACTTTATATCTCACATAAAATATATTATGAAACTAAAAGATATAATGATTCTTTAAGATGTTTAGAAAGAATATATCGTATAGCAGATGAATCTGGGGATGATTTATGGAAAGCAGTTGCTTTATTGAATATGGGTATAATAAATCGAGATCAAACAAATTATGATAAAGCTTTAGAATGGCTTAAGAAATCCCTTCAAGTACAATTTAAAATGAAGAACGTTGAGCAACAGGTTGACGTATTTAAAAATATCGGTTTGGTTTATAATAATCTGAATAATTCTGAGGAAGCTTTAAAATACTTGACACAAGCCTTAAAAGCAAATGAAAAAGTTAAAAATTATCAAGTCAAATCAGAGATTCTTAACAATATTGGCTTAATTTATCAAAATCAAGGTAATTTTACAGAGGCATTAAAAAATTTTGAATCCGCGATTAAAATCAATGAAAAATTACTTAATTTAAAAGAAAAGGCAATTAATCTGAAAAGCATTGGCAATGTTTATTATTCAAAAGAAAATTATGAAGAAGCATTATTTTATTTAGAAGAAGCTTTCACGATTAATGATAAATTAGAAGATCTGAAAGAAAAAGCAGAAATACTCAATAAAGTAGGTTATATATATCATTTAAAGGATGACTCATTATTAGGATTAGAAAAATGTAATGAAGCCTTGAATATCTTCGATAAATTGCAATACGTTGAAGGGAAAATGGCTTCTCTTAAAAACATAGGAATTATATATAGAGATCAATGGAATTATTCAAAAGCTTTAGAAAATTTTGAAGATGCTTTTCAGATTGCTGAAGAGTATGGAAAAGTTGAAACAAAAGCGGAGTTATCAAATCAGATTGGTCTTATTTTTCAAAGTCAAGATAAATTTTCTGATGCTTTACAGTGGTTTGAAGATTCATTAGGAATTTTTGAGAGGTTAGGTGATCTTAATGGAGAAGTTAAAGTCTTAAAGAATATTGGCTTAATCCATAAAGATCAAAGAAACTTCTCTAAAGCTTTAAATATTTTTGATAAAGCATTAAAAATTTTTGAGGATTTAAAGGATAGAATTAGCAAAGCAGAATATCTTAATGTAGTGGGTTTAATTTACTTGGAACAAAGAAAATTTACTGAAACATTAAGGAACCTCCAGCAAGCTTTAAATATCTACACTGAATTAAATAACCGCGAAGGAAGTGGCGATACATTGAAGAATCTTGGATATTTTTATCAAGAACAAGCAAATTTTACAGATTCTTTAAACAGGTATAAAGATGCTTTGGATATATTCGAAGATTTAGGATTAGAAGAGAAAAAAGCTGAAATCCTTAATAAAATTGGTAGTATATATCAGGATCAAGGAAATTATTCGGAAGCAGCAAAATTGTTTGAAAAAGCACTTGAGATTTACAATAATGCGAAAAATTTAGAAGGTAGAATCGATACACTACACAATATTGGATTAAATTATCATTATCAAGGAGATGATACTACTGCTTTAGAAAATTTAGAGGATGCGGTTAAAACTTGTGAACAAATAGGTAATTTACAGAAAAAAGCTAATTGCCTTATCTTTGTTGGAAGTATTTATAAAGATCAATGGAATTTCTTAGAATCTTTAAGACGATTTGAGGAAGCTCTTTTAATTGTAGAACAATTAAATAACTTCGAAATACAACTTGAAATCCTTAACATTATAGGAAAAATTTATCAAACTCAGAAACATTACCCGGAAGCCATCAGAAGATTTCAAGATGCTCTTTATGTCGCAGAACAGATTGGTAATCTTGAAATAAAAGCAGATGTTTTAAATAGTATTGGTGATATTTACTATGATGAAGAATCTTTTTCTGAAGCTCAAAAATGGTTCGAAGATGCTCTGAAGATAGACGAACAATTAGCAAATTTAAAAGGAAAATCAATTCGTTTAACAAATATCGGTAGTATTTATTTAATTCGAAAAAATTATTCTGAGGTATTGCAAAGATATAGAGAAGCTCTTGAGATTGAAGAGCAATTAGGGAATTTATCTAGAAAAGCCACAATTTTAAGAAATATTGGAATGATTTATTATGATCAAACCCATTATTCTGAAGCTTTGAAATGGTTTGAAGAATCGTATACAATCTTTTCCGAAATAGAAAATCTTGAGGGAGTTACGGACTGTTTTAATAGTATAGGATTAGTCTATAAAGATTTAGATAATTTTAAGGAAGCTCTTAAATGGTATCAAGAAGCACTTAAAACTGCTGATAAAATTTATGATTATGACAGGAAAGCTAGTTTATTTAATGAAATTGGCTTGATATATTATCAAAGGGGTATATATAGAGATGCTCTTAAACGATTTAAACTAGCTCTAGAGATTTTTGATGAAACAGGAAACCTTATTGGTAAAACATTTAGTTTGAATAAAATTGGTCTAATATACCAAGATCAAGGGAATTATAATGAAGCCTTAAATTGGTATGATAGAGCAATAAAATTCTTCAAAGTATTAGAAGATTCAAAAGAAAAAGCAGAAAATTTATATAATACCGCTCTCATTTATCGAGATCAAGGTGAATATCTTGAGGCTTTGAAAAATTTTGAAGCTGCGTTAAAAATTGATGAAAAATTCAATAATTTAGAAAGAAAAGCAAAAAGCCTAAACCATATTGGTTTAATTTATTTAGATGAAGGAAATTATCCTGTAGCATTAAAACGGTTTGAAGATGCTATAACATTAACTGAACAAATAAACAATAATGAGATGAAAGCTAAATATTTAAATAATTTGACGTTAGTTCATTTAAATCAAGGGGAATATACCAAAGCATGGAAGAGTAGTAATGCTGCTTTAGCGATTTTTGAGGAACTTCAAAATAATGAAGGGATTGCTGATACAAACTATAAAATGGGATTAATATATTTAGAGCAAAAGAGTTATTCGGAAGCATTAAACCGACATGAAGAGGCAGTTCGAATATTATCTGAAAATCATTTAACTAAAATTCCATTGTTTAAAGTATTAAAGAGCAATATCAAAACTATTAAAAGTAATATTAAATAATAAATTCCTTTTAATCTTTTATTTTTATAAAAAAAATTTGATTTTAATTAGAATTTAAGGACGATTTTGAGCCATATAATTTCTAATATAGCGCTCAACTTCACTCGCCGGTTTTATAATACCAAAATGACCTTCACATAAAATATCAGCTTTCAACGTTAATAATTTTTGCATCGATTTTTGGTAATCAACCAGATTAGAACCAAAACTCGCCATAAAGGGACCATGAATATCTTGACCAAATAAGACCTTAGTGCCTTCAATTTCAATAAAAATAGAAATTGAGCCGGGAGTATGACCAGGAGTGTGAATGCACTGAAACTTGATATCTCCAAATTTCAAAATTTCAATTTCAGCTTGAAAATGCTTTTCTAACTTAATTGGTCTATATTTAACTCCATACCAAGAAGCGGCTGTTTCTCCATTGTGGCCCTTTTCTTCTATTGCGTTGGCATCTAATTTATGCGCATAGAATTTCACATTAACATTATACTCTTTAAGTTCAAAACAAGCTGCAATATGATCAATATGGAAGTGGGTTAAAATACAATGTTTTATATCCATAGGATCAAAATTGAAATTTCGGATGTTCTTTATCATTTGAAAACTCATTCCACAGTCAATTAATACAAGACCATCATCACTTTTTGTATCCACCATGAACACCGAACAACCTGAATCGCCAACATGATAAATATTTCTAAAAATTGCTTTCAATTTTTTCCAACCACTTTTGATTTAGATTTTAAATAAGAAATAAAAAAGAAGATGAAATTTCAATTAGATATTCCTTAAGTAGATTTTTCTATATAATAATATTGTTATAACAGCAGCGAATCCAGTAGAAAATAGGACATCAGAGCAATAATGAGCCCCTACAATAACTCTTGACATGGCAACAAACATCCCCCAACCTAATATACCTATAAGTAATGTTAATTTTAATGGAAATTTAATATCTTCTTTTTTACCAATTATAAGAAGGGGTAAAAACATCCATCCCATTGCTGCATGACCACTGGGGAAACTAAAATTACCCGTAATCCCAAGTGGAATAAACCATGGTGTGAAGTTTGTATATCCTATAGCGAGATCTCTGAATCGAACTCTTCCCCAAAATAATTTTATTAATTGTACCAATAATAAAGGATTAATTATAGCTAAAATAGATATTATAAATGCGACTTTCCTATAGCTTTTCCAATCTTTATTCCATGTAGTAAATAGATACAATAAAGGCACTATAATTAAACTAATTCCAAGAGATATATCCGTATTATCATTATCAAAAATTCCAAGGAAAAGAATTATTATTCCAGTGATAACAGCTAAAATAATTAAGATTTTCTGTTTTTTAACATTTTTAATGTAACTTCCTAACCATGTCGCTAATGCTATTGCTATTAACGCGTAGCCTGGAATTTCCCCATAATCAGCTCCAAAATTACCCCAACTTGAATTTTCATTAACTAAAGCAATAGAGATTTCCAAATCATAAATACCATCATAAATACCAAATAAAATAGCTAAGACTATCCAAATTATTAGAACAATTATTAATAATTTAACAGATTTCGATAAATCCATCATAGCTCATTGATTTTTATTTTTTATTTTTGTTATTAGTCAATAATCTATTTAATAATTTTTATTCATTCTTTAAAATGATCTCTCCAAAAATTAATCCTATTTGTATATGAAATAATAAAAAAAATAATTTTTATAGAAATTTAAATTACTAATATTACTCCAAGATTTAATGCATATTTGAGAGATATGAATGTTCAAGATAATAATAGCCATGAAAAAGATTCATTCTCAACTAAAATAAAAAAGTATTTTAAAAATCTCATTGATTTCTCTAATTTTGATCGGAAAACTATCTTTTATATCATTGTATTTATAGCAATAATGGTTATAACTGTTTATTTGCTAATTTATATTATTTTCATAGACGATACAATTTTGTATAGATTTGTTGTCGAGTGGATAGTAAATCCCATTGCTTCATTGGGAATTATCGGCATATTTTTATTTGTATTAGTTATGGCAATACAAGGAATTATCGTACCTCTTCCTTCAGAAGTTATACTTATAGCAGCTGGTTTAATATATGGAACTTTCGG
>JBHLKA010000115.1:0-8466 GCA_048887145.1 Candidatus Hodarchaeota archaeon | reverse complement strand
AGTGTATCTTCATGGCGATAAGGGTGAATTGACTCAATAAGTTGAAGACGCATTACTTTTAAAGCAGGAGACAAACTTACGATTACTCCTACAATGAGCCCCATCAAATATGAGATGAGAAGGGACCAAAATGAGATGGAAAAAGCAAAACTTCCTGCTAATCCAGGGATACTTTGGCTAGCAACATTTTCTGCAATGGGTACTATAAGAAATTGGGTTGTTAAATACGCTCCTAATATTCCAGAAATTGTCCCAAAATTACATATTAATAACCCTTGAACAAGAACTATCGATAAATTATATTTCTTTGTAGCCCCAAGCGTTCTAAATATTCCAAATTCTCTTATTCTTTCTTCTACTGAGGTTTTTAATATCCCATTAATTAATATTCCAGAAATCAGCATTGATATCATCGATACAAAAACAAAAATAATTGTTATTCCAACACTTAATATTTCCGAAAATCCAAGGATCTCTAGTTTTGGTACCTCCACATTATATTGATTTATTCCAATCAATAGTCGAATATCTCCGGCTATTTTTCTTACTCGATCCTTTGATCCACTTAAATCTCTAGCATCATAAAAATCATTACCATTTTTGAAAGTTAAAATCAGTTCCTTGCACCTACCCTGAAAGGTAGCATTTCCAAAGATTTCATAAAGTGTCTCAATATCTACGACAATTAAAGGCCTATTTGTGTAAAAATATGGAAATTTCAACTGAAAATCAAATATTTTATCAATAGTAAAATTTTGTACCCTATAATAACTCACATTTCCATGGTATAATCGCATTCTAATTTCTATTGTATCATTAACAGCATACTTAATAATATCATTGAATTTATAGTAAATTGCACAATGGTATAAAGGCAAAGCTGGTAATTCAAGTAATTGGGTCGTTTCAGGCTTAACAAATGCCCCAAAATTTATTTCATTTTCTAGAGTAAAGTTAATTCCTGAAATGAACACAGATGTTCTCTGATTAGTAAGAAGGGGTGACTCAAAACTCTCGGAAATATTTACATCTCCCCATAAATCCATACGAGGTACGAAATTTCCAATTTCATCAAAATTTGATCTAATAGAATTAATTAATGGGTTAAATTCAAAATAATTTGATCGATCTTCAGGTTCATTCTGGTAATGCCTAACACTTATTTTCATATCAGCATTTCCAGCATCAATCGCCATATAATCGATGTATGTAACGGATATGGAATCAGATAAAAACAGGACTATCGCTAATAATCCTACAGAAATCATTACACCAAAGATTCCAACTATAGCTCTTACTTTTTGCTTTCCTAAATCCTTAAAAGCATATTTAAATACTATTTTGATATTCGACATTTATCTTAAAAGCTTATAAATTAAAATTATACAAATTTACTGGAGAATAAGTATTTCTCCCTTTAGAATTCCATTAATATTATTTTCTTCTAATAATTCTTTTAAAATATCATCAAAATGCTCTGGTAAATTCATTATAATCGCATTTGGAACAGTAGTCATAATATCATTTATATTTATTTCTGTTTTGCCTTGATTAGAAAATAAATATCTAAAAATCATTCCCTTACATTTTTCTTTATTTATTTCAGCTTCCTGTTTCCTCTTTAACTCCATTGCTGCTGTTTCTTTCAAACCACCAACTCTTCCTTCATGGGTTAACTTTCCATCTCTCATATGAAAAACCCTTGTGGCGAATTCTGAAACCGCCGCATCATGGCTCACAGCTATAAATGTTGCACCTCTTCTATTTAAATCTCTAAGAAGATTTAAAATCATAACTCCTGTTTTGCTATCAAGGTCTCCTGTTGGCTCATCAAGTATAACGATGGCAGGATCGTTTGCAAAAGCTCTTGCTATAGCCACTCTTTGTTGTTCTCCACCTGATAGTTCTGATGGAGTATGATGAGCTCGTTCTTCAAGTTCAACAAGCCTTAATAAATCAAGTGCTTTTTTCCTTTTACCTCTCCTGCTTAATTTACCAGAAAAGTGTAAAGGGACCATTACATTTTCTTGGGCAGTCATTTGAGGTAAAAGATTATAAAATTGAAAAACAAAGCCGATTCTTTCTTTCCGGATATCTGCTAAATCATTATCATTAAGCATTGAGATATTTTTTCCTTCCAAAAAAATTTTTCCTCTTGTTGGAGTGTCCAATCCACCAATTAAATTAAGCAGAGTAGTTTTTCCACTTCCGCTCGGACCCATTATATCCACAAAATCTTTTTTATCAATATTTAAATCCACACCTCTGAGTGCGGCTACGGCTGTTGTTCCTAACAAGTAAGTTTTATGTAGGTTCTCAGCAACTATTAAATGATCATAATCTTTTCCAAAATCTCTTCCATGTTTGATATCTTCTTTAAACTGCTTTCTCTCTTCCCGAGATATGGTAAGAGTTTCGAGTTTTTGTTTTTTAATCTCATCTTTATACTTTTTCTGTTGCCATTTTTTAAAATCTTTACTTACTTTTCCCTTCCAAATTGCCAATTTACCGGTTTCTTGTTCATATTCTTCCATTTCCGGACTTTTTTTAATATAAGAATCTTCAGACATGACTTTTTACCTAAAAAGATTAATTTACAGTGAGATCAATAATTTTTAATGTTATTATAATATAATAATGAAATTATGTTAATTTTTTTTTTATATCCTTAGGTTTAAGTGAATATTTTTAATTTTTTAAACCTTCAGATTCTAATAAAATAGAACTTTAGAGCCATTTCTTTAATTTAATCCAAAAAATAACTTTTAAAATAAAAGGTAAGTCTAAAATAATATTTTTAGACTTTTTCAAGGAGATTACTATTTTCTTTTAAATACTTAAGAATAATTTCACTTAATTCTTTTTCAGCATCCTTTTTATTGGTAAATTGCCTAGATTTTAAATTTGATGGAATCTTTATAATTTCCTTTTCATTCTGATCTAAAAATTTAGGATTTTTGGCAATCCATCGAAGATTATGTTGGGGTCCTAATTTTTCATATTCATACCTAATATTAGGAGTTAATTTTAACTTATTTTGTAAAAATTCTAATAATTCATTCTTAGAAAAATTAGATGATTCTTCTATAAAGAGATCCCAATTTTCTATGAAACGATCTATAATTTTTTGTTCCACTAATTTTAAATTATAATTAGAATCAATATAAAGAGCCCCACAAATCGCTTCAAAAACATCTGCAAGGATAGAAGTACCATTTATATTTTGTTTTTTAGAGGAAAAAATATAATTATTTAACCTCATATTTGAAGCGATTTTTGAAAATGTGCGATTATTTTCTAAACATTGTTTAGTTTTGGTTAATATTCCAGGATCTTCTTCTCCTTCATTGTAGATTTTAAGGCTAAAAATCAATTTAATGACCGCATCTCCTAGTGTTTCTAGAATCTCGTAATGAGGTAAATCATTTTCATTTCCAAATTGCGGAGTTGTTAATGCTTGAAGAAGAATTTTAGGATTATTAAATTTATAATCAATAAATTTTTGAAATTCTATTAATTTAGGCTCAACTTGCTTATTCATAATCCTAACTATAAATATATTAAGAAAAATTTAAAAACTTAGACAAAACTAATTTATTATATGGAAAAAGATAAGCTTGATGAAACCCTCTCAACTATTAAATCTATTGATATAAAGAAATTAGAAATAGAAAAAAATCTTTCTGAGTTACCAATTTTATCCAGGAAGGAAATGCTTATAGAAATAACAAATGATATTATAAAACAACATAAAATTTTTCACGAGGAGGGGTTCTCAAAAGAAAGTGTTTATACATCTGAGCCTGGTGAAGCAGACTCTATTTCAGTTATTCTTGATGGGTTAATTAAAGATATTAAAAAAACACCTTCGAAGAAGATAATATATCTACGATTATTTTTGGATAGATTTCATGAAATTTCGGAACAAGATAAAAACGTAATAATTCAATCTATAAAAGATGAAAATCCAGAAGAATTAAAAGAAAAAATACTCCCGTTAATTAGTGTATTCAAATTAGAAATTTAGTATTCAAATAATTTAAGTAAAACCAATACGTTTTTAATTCCTCTTATTTTCATCCTCCCTGTAAGGATTTTTCCAACTATACTGCCCATTGAAATGTCTTCTCCCCCTAATAAGTCCACAAATATTTGGGTTTTTGCTTGTAATAATCCATCCCAGCCAACTACCTTCTTTTTTATATTTTCTTTAGGTTTGTTTTCGATACCCTCAACATATGCTTTTCCTTTATCAATTACCAATAAGGCCGCATATTTACCGTCTTTTGCATTTAATAGAATTTTGAGTTCAGTATCCTTAAAATCCTCTTTAAATTTTTCAATGTTATTTAACGGTTCTACTTGTTTTGCTACTATTCCGGCAAACCCTTTTAATCTTTTCTTCTTTTCCTCAGTCATTAATATCAGTTCATTCTATTTTTTTATAATTAGTAATTAATTAAATCTAATATGATTTAAAGCTTTAAAAATTACAAAACTTTTAAATATTCTAGGTCAAAAGAAGGAAGAAGTAATGAACTAATTAAGCATAAATCCCCTAATTATTGGTACTAATAACCATCTGCTTCTGATATATCAAAGAGATCCTCATAAGCTTTGCGATCCTCACCAGAAATTCTATCTCCTCTCAAACCTTCTTTAATCACAATTGGAGCGGTTTCTTTTTCGTCATGTTTAATTGTTTTGACTAATTTGTAATCATCTGGAGAATTTTTATCAAGCTCAAATTCTTGATTGCACGCTTTACAAAAAAGTTTCTTGTTTTTTGGGATTAGGATATTGTCGCAATTCGGGCAAAATCTCATGTTTCCGTGATCACCTTTTTTAATGCTTTAAAAACTTTTCTATTCAGTTCATTTTTTTAAATTCAGAAATAATAAAAACGTATAACATTTATAAATTTAATTGAAACCGATATTAATGTGACTCAATCAAATATATAAATTTTTATTTTACATCAAAATTGTATTATTAAATCTTTGATAATCCTATAGTATCAAAAACTTAGTTTGATGTTTCTATTTTTACATAGATGATTAATTAAGTAAAACTATTTAAAAATTAGAGGGTTTTAGATCATACAATTATTATGGAATTTGATTAAATATGAAAGTTAACAAGCCTCAAATCTTAATTATTGGACATAAAGGAGCAAATAAAAGTGAACCAGAAAATACATTAAGATCCTTTAGAAAAGCAATAGAACTTCAAGCAGATTATATTGAATTAGATGTTCAAATATCAAAGGATGGAGAAATTGTTGTAATCCATGACTATGAAATTTCAAAATTAACTAGTCATCATGGTTATGTTAAAGAAATGACTCTTGATGAATTAAAACAATTAAATATGGGAGAGGGTGAAAAAATACCAACTTTAGCAGAAGTAATTAAACTAGCACAAGGGAATATTGGATTACAAATTGAAATAAAAGTTATAGATATTGGAAAAAAAATTATTGAAATGTTAAGAGAAGCTAATCTTACCAAATCTACTATTATTAGTTCATTTATTCATAACGAATTACTAAAAATTAAAAAACTAGAACCTGAAATAAAATTAGGTGCACTACTTTCTGAAAGAATTTCAGATCCAAGAGATTTAAAAAAAGCCTTTAAGAGAGTTTTAAGGAAAAATTTCTTTGCAGTCCATCCCCATTTCTCTGGAGTTGATAAAGAATTGGTAGATTTCGCGCATGACAATAATTTAAAAGTCAATGTGTGGACAGTTAATGAAAGATCAGATATGGAAAGATTAATTAAACTTGGAGTTGATGGGTTAATCACTGATGATATACCCTTAGCAAAAGAATTGCTGGATCGTCAATCTTAATTTCATTTTACTCATTCTCCTCTTAATTTTATCGCTTTAAAAAATTATTTTAGCAAAAGATTATTATTACAATTAATTTTTGCTTAAAAAAAACAGATCTCTTACTTTTTACCATGTTAGATACTAGACAACCAATTATAGAGAGGTTTGAGAGATTATTTTATCCCCAAGCGATAGGAATTGTTGGAGCATCTTATAATCCAGCAGGTGGCGGTTATTTTGTCGAAATTATGAAAGATCGGTTTAGAAAACCTATTTATATTTTTAATCCTCGTTTAAAGGGACAAAGACTTTATGGATTAGAAGTTCATGGATCGATTTTAGAAATTCCTGAGGATAAACCAATTGATTATGTAATAATTGGAGTCCCTGCTAAGGTTGTCCCTAAAATTCTAAATGAAGTAGGTCAAAAGAAAGTACCCTTTGTAACTATTTTTGCCTCTGGTTTTAGTGAGATTGGTAATGAGAGTCTAGAAGATGAAGTTTTAGAGATAGCAAAGAAATATAATATCCGAATTATTGGACCCAATTGTTTAGGAGTATACAATCCTGAAGCTGGATTATACATTGGAAGAGCTCAGTCAAAAAAAGCCGGAAATTTTGGAGCTGTATTACAATCTGGTGGGTTAGCAGTGAATGTGGCTCAGTTAGCTGATGCCTATGGTGTTGAAGTATCAAAAATGATTTCTGTAGGAAATGCAATTGATTTAACACACCCAGACTTTTTAGAATATTTTTTGTATGATAACCGAACAGCAATTATTGGATTATACCTAGAAAATCTTAAAACACAACAAAATGGACGCCGATTCATGAAAACAGCAAAAGAATGCAATTTAAACAGAAAGCCAGTGATATTATGGAGAGCTGGCTATGGAGAAGCGACTAAGAAAGCAATAATATCTCATACAGGAGGATTAGCTGGGAATAATAAGATATGGGAAGCCGTTTCTAAACAAACTGGGTGCTTACTTGTTAATAATTCTGTAGAACTTGCCGCTTTAGCATCTGCGCTTAAATTAATCCATTTGCCTCAATCAAGAGATATAGGATTAATCGGGATTGGTGGTGGATCGACGATTGAGGCAGGAGATACCTTGGAAAAGTATAATTTGAGAATTCCTAAATTAACAGAGAAAACTAGTGACAAAATGAGTCGATTTTTAAATGATGTAAACACTAACTTCGCTAACCCAATCGACCTAGGGGCTCAAGGTGCATTACCACACATATATTATCGTACAATATTAACTCTAGATAAAGATCCAAATATTTCTGCTATAATTTTTGTTAAGGACCCAGAGAGGTTTAAGAATTTAGAGGATTCCCTAGTTGGAAAATTAGGTTTTGAAAAGGGAACGGATTTGAATAAATCATTTATAAAATATATTGGAAAAGCAAAAAGAATTTGTACAAAACCTATGATCTGTGTTATGTTAAAAATTTCAGAAGGTTTTGAGGAATATAAAAGTCGTTATAAATTTAAGCTTAGGTTATTAAATAGAAACGTTCCTGTGTTCGAAAGCTTTGATCTGGCTGGAAAAGTACTTGATAATATGAATAAATACAGAGAATTTCTTCAAAAGCATGGAAAGTATCCACGAAGTTAATTAAGAAGGCTCTTTCTTTATATGTTTAATTTCTATAGGACGTCCAGGGCTTCCTTGATAGTAAAATTTACCTGGTTTACCCCTCCAATTTTTATGCAATACTGTGTTTGGAAATATTACATTATTATCAGTTGTTAATGCATTTGGACCAGTTATATCACCTGGATAAAACGTGTTACTTCTACCTATTTTTACTTCTATCATTGTTATCTTTCCGAATATCGTATTAACAGCATGTGAAGATATCCCAGCTGTAGGATAAAAGAATGTATTATCTCCTATATCAGTAAATTCTAATCCAACATATCCATCGCAATAAATAACGTTTTTACCTATCTTGTTATGACCTATTCTCTTTAGAGTACGATTTACGAGCCAAGGAAAAGGTGATTTTGAGGTTAGCCACATAGGAAATTTTATAATGAATCCTCTTTTATGATAATACTTCATCATTTTTCCTTCTAGACTATCCACATCATCAAGAACGCGAGCAAATACTCCTTGCTGTGGCGGGGATTTTTTATTCCAACGTCTTACCCATAAAGCAGTAAATTCTACCAGTAGGATAAGATAGATATAATATAATAAAAATAGAACTCCTGGAAACATTATGAAATGAAAAATTGAGTCAAATGAAAAGAAAATATTAATGAATCCATACTCAAAAAGAAGAAAAAAACCTAAACATATGTATAAAGGAACTAAAAAACTAATAAAATTAATCTTAAAGAAATCTAGAGCAGGAAGTTCAACGGTTTTCTTCTCTTCCGTCTTATCTGAACTTTCTTTATTTAATGTCGTATTATCTTCCATAATATATCTATTGATCTTTCATTATAAAAAATTAATTACGATTGAATATTTAAGATTGTATATGGTTGATCTATTAACTACAATTCTTGGGATATGTATTTCAATTATTGCTGCTTTTTGTTTTAATTTTGGTATTGTCCTCCAGAAGAAAGGTTTAAGAGAGGGTTCTGAGATAAAAATTGAAGAGGGA
>JBHLKA010000114.1:0-8621 GCA_048887145.1 Candidatus Hodarchaeota archaeon | reverse complement strand
CTTTCTTTCCATAAAGGATTATCCTTTTTAAATCTCATAATTTTAGTGTATAGTAGATATATTATATTTACGCACGACAATGAGCCTCCTGGATGTCCTGATTGTGCTTGAAATAGCATTTTTAAAATATCCTTTTTAAGATCAATAATCTCTCCCAAAATCTGTTTTTCATCTTTTTCCGAGACTTTCACTAAATCATACACAATTTTTTATAATTAGTCTACAAAATTTGTTGAGATATACTTCTTGAGAGTTTCTGAATTAAAAAATTCTACTGGTGGAAAAGTTGCCGAAAGTGCTGCTGCAGACATAGCAATTTTCGCTCCTTTCAAAACAGGAATGCTAGAAGCATAAGTTAAACCTAAAACTGCTATAATAGAACTACCAACTGCAACATGACTTCTAACAGGTTGGTTTAATATTGGTTTTATTTTTTCAACCTTTTCTTGATCTTTATAAAAAAGAAAAGAATCAGTTTCTAAATAGTTTAAAAGTAAATTTTTACACTTGGATGAATTGATAATACGCTTACCAGCAATAATAATACTAGTTTCAGTACAACAATCTATTGAAAAATTGGTTAATGCTTTTTGTAAATTGATCTTTATTAAATCAATATCTTCATAAAGGTAGTAATTTGATACATTCGGACGCGCTAATATGGGAACCTCTTTATGTGTTTCTTTTAAAGTACTCAATAATCTCGATATAAAATCTCCTTGAAAAAGACCACCCGCACCATAATCCAAAATTATAATTGAATCAATATCTTCATAACCTGTTTGAATTATGCCAATCAAATCGTTAATAGCGTTATGTGAAATCTCTGTTGTATAATCTGTTTCAAGTCTTAATAAATGTTGGTTCATGGCTTTTATTCGAGTAATTTGGGGAGTGTTAGTATTGCTATCAATAATAATATTCGAGGAATCAATGTTCAAAGCTTTTACTTTTTTGACAAAGAAATCACCCTCATAATCGTCTCCTACAATTGTGCATAACTCAGGATTTCCACCTAATGACTTTATAAATTGCAATACTAACCCAATAGCCCCTAAATAAGTCTCATGGCGTTCAATTTTTACATTAGGGATCGGAGCATCAGGAGAAATTCTATCAGCTTGTCCAAAAATGTATGTATCTATTAATGCTTCTCCTATTACTAAGATTTTTTTATTCTTCCATTTAGGTATCAATTCAATTAATTCCATTTTTAAATCTTGATTATTTTTTTAATTGAGCTTGTAACTTTTCCCAATCTTTAAGAAATGCATCTAAACCTTGGTCTGTTCTAGGGTGTTTGAACATTTTTTCAAGCACATTAAAAGGAATCGTTGCGATATGAGCCCCCATTTTTGCAGCTTCAATTACATGCCTGGAATTTCTTACAGAAGCTACAATTATTTCAGATTTAAAATTATAAGCCTTAATAATTTCCATGGTTTCCCATAGCATATCAATCTCGTCTTGTCCATCATCCATTAATCTTCCAATAAAAGGACTTATATAGGAAGCACCAGCTTTAGCTGCAATTAAAACTTGATTTTGGGAAAAAACTAATGTTACATTTGTTCTGATCCCTTCTGACTCAAGAATTTTAACTGCTTTAATACCATCTCTGGTCATTGGAATTTTAATAACGATATTAGGAGCGATTTTAGCTAATTCTCTTGCTTCATTAACCATTTCTTCTGTTTTTAACCCAACAACTTCTGCACTTATGGGTCCATCTATTATTTCACAAATTTTCTTTAGTTGTTCTATAGGTTCAGCACCCTCTTTTGATAACAATGTAGGATTGGTGGTTACTCCATCAATTATTCCCAAATCTTGCATTTCTTTAATTTGGTCTAAATTAGCGGTATCTATAAAGAATTTCATATTATCTTCACAACTTTATTTTTTAATAATCTATAATTTTAAATCTAATTTTAAATTTTTAGCAAATTCCAATAAATTAGGAAAAATAAAATCAGGTATTATGTCATTGATCTTCTTCCTTTCTTCAATTCCATAGCCAGTTAAAAGTAATACTGTTCGGCATTTGGCGGCTAAACCTGTTTCAATATCAATTAACGTATCCCCAACCATAAAAGATTCTCTTAAATCGATATTGTATTTATCTTTTGCCTGTAATATCATCCCAGGACTAGGCTTTCTGCAATTACACGGTCCTGTAAAATCAGGATGATGAGGACAATAAAATATATCATCAAGTTCTATATCATTTTGTTTTAAAATTTGAACCATCTTATTATGAATCTCCTGAAGAGTCTCTTCTGTAAAATATCCCCTCGCTATTCCTGCTTGATTAGTTATAACAATTAAAAAATAGCCTAAATCCTTAAGAATTTTTAGAGCCTCAATAGATCCTTCAATTAACATAAAGTCGTCAATATTAGAGAGATAATTGACTTCTTCATTTATAACTCCATCTCTATCAAGAAAGATCGCTTTATTGTTGATTATCATGCTTTTTCTAATTACTTATTAACTAAATAGTTCTTTTTCAACCAAATAACAGATAATATGTCCCACAGTGATATGACCTTCTTGAATTCTCGGTGTATCTGTAGAAGGCATCTTTAGGCAGAAATCTACAATTTTTTCGGTCTGATTTTGTTTCTTTCCTGTAAAACCTACGGTAATTGCTCCCATCTCTTTAGCTTTTATTAATCCTTTTATTACATTAGGAGAATTTCCAGATGTGCTAATCCCTATAGCAATATCTCCCTCTTCAACAAAAGAAGAGACTTGTCTTTCAAATACAAAATCATAACCATAATCATTAGCCGTTGCTGTAACCACAGATGTGTTGGTGTGAAATGCTAAAGCAGGAAGGGATTCACGATCTTTATAAAATTTTCCCACAAATTCTGCAGCAATATGTTGAGCATCTGCAGCACTTCCACCATTTCCAAATAAAACCACTTTCTTCTTATTTTTATATGCATTTATAATTTCTTTAGACACTTTTGCTATAAGAGGGGCTAGATCTTTAATATCTTCTTTAACTTTGATACTTTCATTTAATATAGAAATTATTTCGTTTTCCATAAATATCACTTTAATTTATTTTTACATCTAAAGATTATACTTCCAAACCTCTAATCCTTTGGGATTAAAATGAAAATTTACTATGACTCCTCCAATTTTTTTTAATTCGCGAATAACATCAAATTTTTTATCTGGATCTGAAAAGAGAAGTAGATGTCCACCTCCTCCAGCACCAAGTAATTTACCACCAATAACACCTAGTTTTCTTGAAGTTAGATAGAAATTTTCTATGTTTTTATTAGAGATTTTCGAACTAAGACTTTTCTTGGCTAACCATCCTTTATGAATAAGTTCCCCAAACTGATCTAATTTGCTTACGTCTTTAGATTCAACAATTTTTCTCATTTCATGAGCAACATCTTTTAAATCCTGCATTGTTTCTATGAAGGATTTCTTTTCAATTTTATATCCTTTTAACACTTCATCTTGAATGTCTGAAGAAAAATGAGAACCACCTACATAACATAAAATAGTTCTAAATTGTATCTCGTTAATCATCTCTGCTGTCGTAATTAATGGAAACATTTTAACTGTATCTGTGAATTCAATAAAATTGAAACCCCCATATGCCGCAGCAAATTGATCTTGATACCCCCCCTTCTGCTTTAACTCAATTCTTTCAATATTATAAGCTCTTTGAGCAATCTCATGCTTAGTTAAATTCAATTTATAGTATTCATTAAATGCTCCTATAAGCGCAACACATAGAGTGGAAGATCCGCCCATCCCCGAACCAGCAGGTAAATCAGAATACATAGCTATATCAAAACCATCTTCGATTTCCAAGACATTAACTGTACCTTTAAATAATTCATAACCCTCTGAATAATTGTTATCTCCAACTTCAAATACATAATCTTCATCATAATCCGCAGAAATAACTTTGATTTTGTGATCACTTCTAGGATTAATTGTAATAAATACATGGCGGTCGATTGTTGTACTAATTACACACCCTCCATATTCTGTGCAGTAAGGCGCCATGTCAGTACCTCCTCCTCCAAAACTCACTCTAAAAGGAGCTTTCGAACGTATAATCATATAAGGCACTAAATATCTTTTTTTAAATCTTAATTTTTACTTGGACAAGTAATAATAAATAATATAATATTAAAATAGATTTAATTTTTCAATTTAACGCTTAATCAATAGAAAGAGAATTTAAAAATAATTAAGATTGTCTTTTAAAGTTAAACTTTATTGTTTTTATCTCACTTTGCTTCAACTTATTATCACAGTAAGGACATTTGACTTCAGATTGCTTCTTAAACTTTGAGATTATATTTTGTTTTAGTGACGCAGAACATTGTTTATTAGGGCAAATATAAAGTTGACCAAAAACTTTATCCTTTTCTTCCTTAATGTCTTTTTCAATTACATTTATCTTAGCTGCTGTTACTTTTTCCGAGATAAATTCTTTATTTTTCTGGATATAATCATTTAAGTAATTGGTATAAGTTCCTATTACCAACGATATATCTTCTCCAACGTTATATTTATTTTTTTTACGTGAGAATTGTATATTTCTAATTAAATCGTTAACTACTCTCTCAGCTAAAAGATCATCAGCCATACTTGTATCTAAATATATATTACAGTATCTTGTATCCATTTTTAATAGATTTTTCGCTTCTTTAACCGATTTTGAAACTTCTAATTCTTTCACATTTCCAATTTGTTTAATTATTTCTGGAAATTCAATTTCCGGCATATCTTCTTTAGGTTCGATGATTAGTTTCTTATTTGGCCATCTTAACCTAATCCGATTCTCATCCTTTAATGCTCTGACATTTTCTATTAAGTCTCTTGTAAAATGCATTTGTTTTTCTAGTTCTAGGTCAATCAATTTTTCATTAAATTGAGGCCAATCCTGCAAATGTAGACTCTTTGCTTCTTCTAATCCTTTTGATTTAAGATTTGGTTTAAACATAGTAAGAAAAATCTCTTCAGCCATCATCGGATTAACAGGTGCTAGCAATAATAGATAATTATACAGCACCTGATACAATACAGCCATTATTTGTAATTTATCTGGGTCATCAGAATAAATATCAAGCTTTTCACGATTCAACATTATATACCATCTACTTATATCATTAACTATAAAATCCCTTAGTTCTCCTGTAATCCAAGGAAGTTGATATTCATCTGATATTTCTGTTATCTTTTTAATTGTAGAATGCAGCCTTGAAATTATCCATTTATCTAATTTATTTATTCTTTTTAAATCGAATTTAGCTTTTGAAGGATTAAATTCAGCTAAATTAAATTTTTCATTGGCATACACATAGACGTTCCAAATTGTATTAAGAATTTTATAGGTGTCTGTATATTCTTTCAGATTGAAATTAAAATCTCGACCTGGTTGAGTTACACCTATACAATAAAATCTAAGTGTTTCAGCACCTTTAATATTCGAAAATGATTTATTCTTCTGAAGTGCTGGAACTGTTCCCTCGATAAGATCTTCAGGGTTTATTACTGTACCTTTAGATTTGCTCATCTTGGCTCTTTCCATTAATACCCATCCGTGCATATAGCAAGCATTGTAATTCTTACGGCCAGAAGATACCATAGCACTATTTAATAAACTATTAAACCAGCCTCTTATTTGATCCTTTCCTTCTATTATAAAATCTGCTGGAACCCATGTATCATAATGACTTTCGCCATCATAAACTTCTTGAGCTGCCCACATTACCGAGCCGGAATCTAACCATACATCTAAAATATCAGGAATCCTTTTCTTTGTACCTTTATTACATTTTTTACATTTCCAGGTAACTTGATCGATCCATGGTCTGTGTAAATCTTCAGGGCATTTTCCTGCAATCTCCTCTAATTCTTTTCCTGATCCTATTACCGTAATATCTCCGCAATCTTCATTATCACATATCCATA
The DNA here is from genome assembly GCA_048887145.1 of Candidatus Hodarchaeota archaeon. Taxonomy (GTDB): domain Archaea; phylum Asgardarchaeota; class Lokiarchaeia; order Sigyniarchaeales; family SOKP01; genus SOKP01. The sequence continues at coordinate 2,663 of JBHLKA010000114.1, read as the reverse complement.
CGCTTAAAGGAATACCCCAAAAACGTTGTCGTGAAATGCACCAGTCTTTTAGGGTTGTTAACCAGCTTTTAAACCATCTGTTTCCTGCCCAATCAGGTATCCAATATATTTCTTCGTTCTTTTTAAGTAATTCAGAAACTAAACTTTCTGTTTTAAAAAACCATTGGTTTGTTGCTCTGTAAACTAATTTTGAATCACATCTCCAACAGTGCGCATACTCGTGTTCAATTTCATTCGTTAAAATGAGTGTGCCTTTCTTCTTCAATAAGTCTAAAATATCATCATTTGCATCAAGAACATACATACCTTCGAAGGTTCCAGCTTCTTTTTTGTAAATTCCCCTGATATTCACAGGATTGAAAATTGGTATATTATTCTCCACACCTACTTCAAAATCTTCAGGTCCATGCCCTGGTGCTGAATGAACTAACCCAACACCCTCTGATGCTGAAACATACTTATCAGAAAGTATAATTGAATGAACTTTTTCGCTTTGTTTTGCAAGCTCCAATTGATAGGGAACTTCGGCCAGTAAAGGGTGTACATACTTCTTTCCTTCTAATTCTTCTCCTATATAATCTTCCACTATTTTATACTTATAACCTAATTCTCCTGATATCAAATGGGTTATTGAAGCTTTTGACAAGATCCAATACTCCTTGAGATCCTCTATATAAACCTTAGCATACTCTGCAATCGGATTTGCCATTATTGCAGAATTTGCTACTAACGTCCATGGAGTAGTAGTCCAGATTATAAAATAAGTGTCATCCATATCTGCTGATTTGATTTTTAAGAATAAACTTGTGTCCTTAATATTTTTATAATCATGTTCATGCTTAGCTAAAGCCGTAGCACATCTAGGACAACAATTTAAAGGTCGATAAAAACGATATAGTAAATTATTTTCCCAAGCTTTTTTTAAAGTCCACCACACACCCTCTAAATAACTGTTTTTTAAAGTTACATATGGATTCTCCCAATCCCAGAAATAACAACCTAAACGTCTGAAATCATTATTCATTATATCAAGGTTTTTTAAGGCAAACTCTTTACACTTTTCTATGAATTTGTCAACTCCATACTCAAAAATCTCTTGCTTGTTCTTTATGCCCAACTCCTTTTCTACTTGCACCTCTATAGGAAGCCCATGAGTATCATATCCTGGTGTATCTGTCACCTTAAATCCTCTCATCCTCTTATACCGTATCAAGTAGTCTTTCAAGATCTTATTCCATGCTGTCCCTAAATGAATTGAACCTGAAGTATAAGGAGGACCATCTATAAACCTCCATACTTCCCTTCCTTCTTCCTTCTTCCTAATTAGAGAATAGATATCTTCTTTTTCCCAAAAATTCAATATTCTTTCCTCTAATTTTTGAAGATTCAACTTTTTATCTAATGCTTCCACGCATATCATCTTGTTAAAAATGTAATTGGTTTATAAAAGTAAGAAACGTAAAAAAATTTTACCAATTCTTCCTATTAGTTTCAATTTTAATTGTATAATTTAAAGAAGCAATAAAAAGTTTTAAAAAATCAATATAGTTTTTATTAGGGCATTAAATCTGGTGGAGGAGTTTTAAGACAAAAACCACATTTCCCAAAGGATTTTATCGTCTGCTCCCAACAGTGTTTATGATATGATCTTTCACAATAGGGACAATCTGTGTGGCATGTATCCCCATCAGAACCCGCAATTTTGAAACTACAAGTAGGGCACTCAATTTTATGACATATTACACAAGATACTACAGAAACTTCAAATATTTTCTTGGATATTGAATTAAACAAATCAACTAAATAACTAAATGGAGTCCAATCATCAAAAAAATCTTTAAATGAATTCTGAAGATCATTTTTAATTTTATCATGTGCTTCTAAATCAAATTCGTTTAAAACTTTTATACTAGGCACTTTCATAGGATAATCTGAGGGTAATTCTATTTGAAACTCAAAAGTTAAATCCTGGGTTTTCATTTTTCCTTTCATATCCACCTTCAAGGTGTTCGCTAAAGGATCATATTTGATATTTTTATAGTGATCCTTCAATAATTCGATTTCAAAGTTTACTCTTGAATTTTTATCAACTAACCATGCGATTTCTCTGATAATTCCAACAGATTCAGATTCAGTTTCTGTCCAATTTCTATAAGCGTTTAATTCCTCTATTGGTGTTTTTATTATTTCTTGTAGTTCGGTGGATAAATTAATAACCGGTGGTTTAGGATAACTCCCTATATTAAAATCCAAGAGATACTCCTTAAACCCATAAGTTACTAAATGCACCGTTAATTTTGTAATATCATTAGGATCTATATCACATTGATATTCCCCTAAAATTTTCTTCGATTCCAATTCAATATCTTTTAAAAAGTAGAGTTTATTCTCCATTTCACGCAGAATTCCTACTACATGTGGAGGTTTTTTTACATTCCAATTCCTTAACGTGTCTATTGAATGATATGGATCTCCTAAAAGCATATGAATTTCATCCGGAACAGTTATTGACGGTCTTTGAGGATAATTTTGAAAATTTAATTGAATTTGAAATGTTTTTGCGAGGGTAACTGTAAGGTATATATTGATATCGCCCATAAATTGACTTTTTTGATCATAAGCATACTCTTGTTGGATTAAACCTAATTCTGTACTTACGGCCA
>JBHLKA010000113.1:0-8856 GCA_048887145.1 Candidatus Hodarchaeota archaeon | reverse complement strand
TTTGCGCTTGATTCTCCAGCAGCAAATACGAGTTCAGCTGTACCTATAATATGAGATATTTTATCTCTCGCGTGAGAAGTCTTTTCAATGCCATTATATTCTGCCACTAATGCAGCAGCACTTGCAATTACTTCAGATACTGCTGGTTTACAACCAGTATAGCTATGGCGATGATAATGAGCAAACATAAGAGCTAAAAAACCAGCATAAGGAGTTTGTCTTGGATCACCGTGGCCATTCAAGAAAACTCGGTCATTTGGCACAAAAACATCATCAAAAATGATAAACGTTTCACAATCTCCAATCTCTATACCAGGAGCCTCAATATATTTGCTTTTTCTGAAATTTGCAGGGCGCGTAAGTAATTTTACACCATCCCAATCTGTCGGTAAGGCGAAAGCTACAGCATAATCTTTATCTTCAGGTCCCATATATCTACACGGAACAACTATCATCTCATCAGCATAGGGTGTATTTGTAATATTAACTTTACATCCCCTAACTACTATACCATGCTCTCTTGTTTCGATTACTCTTAAGTATTGATCTGGGTCTTCTTGTTCATGTGGTCTTTTCAAACGATCTCCCTTAGCATCAGTTTGAGCACAACTTGCCACTAGATCGTTTTCTTGAAAATATTCCATATATTTATTAAATCTTATATAGTGATCTGTTCCAAGAGCTTGGTCCATTTCATATGTAATTACTGAGAGTGCATTAAGTGCATCAATTCCCATACATCTTTGGATACATCCTCCACAACGATGACAAAGTTGTCTGGTCATTAATTGTTTTTTTAATAAATCATCTTCACTCTGATGAATATGACAAAATCGATTAATCTTCTTACCCGTTAAATGGCTCGTAGCTGTACAAACATCTTCCCACTCTGGGTCATGTGCTTTATCAAAAGTTTCTTTTATAATTCTCATTCCCCCCTTTAAACGAGCATCGTCTCGACCAACTTTTTCATCGCCGATATAGACATTTGGTTTCATTTTATATAATCTTTGTACATAATCTTCATAAGTTTTCATTTTATAACCCTTTAAATTTTTTTTTAATAAGGATAATTTTTTTCGATTAATAAATGAAACTCCTAATTTCTTTAACAATTGTTTTAGAATACAAAAATAATTATTCAGCTAAAAAAATCTATTCAGCTAGGAAAAAAAGGAAAAAAAAATATATAATTTAATTTTGAATTTCTTATTGGATCTAATCATATCTTTTGTATGTAAAAACTAACCAGAAAAAGCCAACCGCTCCGATTAGAAATGCAATTAAGATTATATAATTGGGCCAAACTGAATACCAAGGAGTACCAAACCATGATAACATTACGGATAGAGTTTGAATCGCCATAACACTTAAAACAACTAGACCCATACCCATGGCATATTCCTCTTCTCGAAACATGCCAATTCCAGAAACTATAGCCCAAAATCCTAGTACTGCTGAAAGTAAACCAGAAGGTCCAAGAATAGTAAGTGCTGCTGCAACATAGGGATTTGATAGATCAATACCTACACTGATCCCTCCCCACGCTAAGAGATTGAGTATTCCTACAAAGACAAAGAGAGCACCGATGATTATCATTAAGATGTTTAACAACTCATTAGAATCTTTTTTACCTTCGCTCATTTTTTTTCAACTAGATACATTTAATTTTGTATTAAATGTTGATGAAAATAATACGAATACGCATATATAAATTTTTAATATTTAAATAATAAATTCTGTAAGTTTAAAATTTCGTTCAGTAATACCATATAATTGGGTAAAATTTTTCAGTCAGAGTAATTTTTAAAAAAAAACAATAATATGAATTTTTGAAAACATTATATTTTTGAACATTTTCGATATTTCTCAACTTATAACTTTTTATTAAATTATAAAAATAAGGAAGTTAATATTGTGTTAGTCTAGTTACTATTAAAGGAATTAAAAAAAGATGAAAAGTTCATTTAATCCAGAGACTATTGTATCAGATTTTTCAAAAGGAAAACTGAATTTTACATTAGCAGCAGATTTATTAATATCTCTCTTAGAAAAAAGTAATAATCCTGATATGCGAAGAAAGAGTATTCTGGCTCTCGAAAGATTACAAGGTAGTAATGAAAAAATCTTTAATACACTTGAAAATTGCATACTTTCTGATGAAAATCATTACGTCCGAAGTGCTGCAGCTAAATTAGTAGGACATGCATATCTCAAATACGGATTAAAAACATTATTGTGGGTAATAGAACATGATAAATCACCAATTGTGATACGAACAATAATTGATATGGTTGAAAATGAAACCAATAATCATTCCAAGCCAATTGAAAAAGCGATTTCCAAATGGATTGAAGTCTTTTCCACTCATTTAGATGTCGTACCAAAAGAATCCAGATTTTTTTTAGATTTAGAAGTTTCCTTTGCTCAAGATAAATACAATTATGAAATTACACCATTAACTTATACTTATTATAAGAAAATAAGGCGCATAAACGATGATGATCCTTGGCTTCTTATTAATAATAAACATGTCGAAGCGCTTAAATTTAATTATTTCAATTGGTATTTCTTAAAAATTAATCAAGATATAATAGATTCTTTTATCGAAATAAAAGATTTAGATACTTTTCTTGATTTATATAAAAAGATTGAACTGAAAAAATTCAATAGTTCAACTATCCCTAAATCATTAGTCTATTTAGAATCTCTAAAAACGTTAAAATTAAAAAGGAATAACCTTGCGAAATTTCCTGAATTTTTAACCCAAATCGAGAGTCTTCAAGAATTAGATTTAAGCTATAATTCTATAAGAGAAATCCCCCATTCTATCATGAATCTTAAAAATTTAAGGATTCTAAAATTAAATAACAATAACATTCAAAAAGTTTCCAAAGGAATGAAATCTTATTTGAGTTCTTTACAAATTTTTGATAAATAATGACTATTTTGTTAAATTATTTATTCTCCTTACTTGCTTTAATAGTTTGAATCTCAGATAATTATATATAAAATGAAAGATAAACCTATTATCAATTGAAAAAAGAATTCTATTTAATGGTGTAATTCATGGAGGAAAAACCAAAAATTAATGGAGGAGATGTTTTGATAAAATGTCTTCTTGCTGAAAATGTTAAATATATGTTTGGTATTATCGGTGGACAATTTTTAAACATGTTTGATGCAATTTATAGATGGGGTCGAGAACAAGGCATTGAAACTGTCATGTTCAGACATGAACAAGCAGCTGCTCATGCAGCAGATGCATGGGCAAGATTAACTAATACTCCAGGTGTATGTTTTGGAACAGCTGGACCTGGAGCGACTGACCTTGTTCCTGGTGTAGCGGCTGCTTGGAGTGATAATGTACCGCTCGTTGCTATAGTTAATCAGGTAAACAGTAAATTCGATGATTCATTTACTTTGCAAGGAAATCTCGATCAAATTACAATGTTTAAACCAATTACAAAATATCAGAGAAGCATTAGAGATGTAGAAAAAATTCCAGATGCTGTCCAGAAGGCATTTCGCGAAGCTATAGGGGGTAGATCTAGACCCGTTTTGCTAGAAGTAGTTGAGGATGCTTTTCTTGGTGAAATAGAAGAAGATCAAGTTTTAATTAATCCCCCAATTAATTATCGATCTCTCAGTAAACCAGCTATTAGTAGTGATTTGATTAACAAATCAATTGATTTATTGATGAATGCAGAAAAGCCATTAATAATTTCCGGAGGAGGGGTTGCACGGGCAGAAGCATGGAATGAATTGCAGGAATTTGCTGAATTTTTACAGATACCTGTAATAACAAGTATAATGGGAATAGGAACAATATCTAATAAATCAAAATGTTTAGTTGATTCTTCAATTCAAGGATTTGGAAAAGAAATCTCTTATCAGGCTGATGTGGTTTTAGCTCTTGGGACTAAATTTTCATTTACATTAGGTCATGGTGATGAGCCTTTCTTTAAGGATTCTCAGAAAATGATACAAGTTGATATTGATCCAAGTATTATAGGAAGAGCTAAGCCGATTACTTTGGGTATTGAGGGTGATTGTAAGATATATTTAAAGCAAATGCTTGAAGAGATTAAGAAGATAGGAGAAGTAGAAAAAAGGGATTGGACGGAAAAAGTTTTTGAAATGAAACAGAAATATAATGATGATTTTATGAAAAAAGCCTTAAAAGAGAAAATTCCAATTATTCCACAGAGAATGGTGAAAGAAGTATTAGAATTTATGAATGAAGATGCAATACTAGTTGTTGATGGTGGAGATATTGCTTGTTTTACTGTTGAACAAATAAATCTTCATAAACCACGACCACCGCTCTCTACCTTAATATCAATAGGGATGGGGCATTTAGGTACATCTATTCCGTATGCTATCGGTGCCAAATTAGCTAAACCTGATAAACAAGTGATTGCTATAGTTGGAGATGGTAGTTTTCTTTTTAATATCCAAGATTTAGAGACAGCAATCCGCTTAGGTTTAAAAGACATGACTTTTGTAGTAGCAAATAATCGTGCTTGGGGTATGATTAAATCATGTCAAGGTAAATATATGAAGAAGCGATTTATTGATGTAGATTTACCAGATTTTGATTTTGCAAAATGTGCTGAAGGTTTTAATTGTTATGGAGAAACAGTAACAGACCCAAATGAAATTAAACCCGCTTTAGAGCGAGCCAGAAATTCAAATAAACCAGCTGTAATTAATATTAAAATTGCTCAAGCAATGTCAGATGGGACAAAATTGATGGCATCTATGGGCATTTTATAACATCTTTTTGATTTTTTTTTGAATTATTCAAATTTCGAGGAAAAATTAAATAAATTTAACAAATATTAGAATAAAATGATAATATGAAAGCATTAGTAATTACAGAGGAAAAGTTTCTTGAACTATTAAAAAAAAAAATAAATAATCCTTCTTTTAAGCCAAAAGTTTATGAAGTAATATCACTAAAAGATATTCCTGAACCGGAATTAATTAATAATAATTGGGTAAAAATAAAAGTAAAATTAGGTGGTATATGTGGAACAGATATTCATATTTTAGAGATAGAACAATCTACATATCAACTTAATTTTGTATCATCTCCTGCAGTTCTAGGGCATGAAATTGTAGGTATTGTTGTTGAGGTAGGGGAAAATGTAAAAAATTTATCTATAGGAGATAAAGTTCTGGTTGATGAAATTCTCAGTTGTGAACCAAGAGGACTCGAATTATGTAATGCATGTAGACAAGGAGATATCAATTTATGCCATAATTATGATAAAGGCGATATTAGTCCCGGATTTATAATAGGTTTATGTAAGGATACGGGTGGTGCTTGGGGAGAATACGTTGTTGCTCATAAAAGCCGAGTTTTAAAAATTCCGGATTCAATTTCTTTTGAAAATGCAATAATTGCAGAACCGTTAACAGGTTCAATCCACGGAATTTTTAAAAGCCTTCCAAAAGATGATGACATCGTAGTTGTTGTAGGTTGTGGGGTAATGGGGTTATTAGTTATATTAGCTTTGAAAATATTCTCTAAATGCAAAATCATCGCTGTTGATACACGACAATCTCAAATTGATCTTGCATCAAAGTTTGGTGCTGATGATACTTTTTTAGCAAATAAAAGCACGTTTATAAAAAAAATTGCACGAAAATTAGAGGTAAGAACTGTATCACCACCATTACAGGATCCAATACCCATAGGTGGTGGAGCAGATATAGTTTATGATTGTGTAGGTAGCTCTTCCTCTTTAAATACTAGTTTTAGGTTAGTAAAACCAAAAGGAATTGTAAATTTAATAGGACAACCTGCTATTTTAGAAATTGATTGGACCCCTATTTTTATTAAAGAATTAAATCTCATTGCTTCAAATACATATGGTCTTGAAAATGTTAAGGGAGAGAAAAAAAGAACAATGCAAATTGCGTTAGACCTAATCTCATCTGGACAAATAGATGTAAGTGATTTTATTACACATAAATTTTCTCTAGATAATTATAAAGAAGCTTTAGAGATTGCTTCGAATAAGGTTGAACATAATTCAATTAAAGTTGTCTTTGAATTTAATTAATCATTAAATTCTTTTTTTTAAATTTATTAAATCGATCAAAATATCTATATTTAATATTGATTTTCAAAATTATCTAAGAAAAATTTTATAAATTCTACAAACAATATTAATTTTATTTACGAATTTCGTAAATATCATAAACTAAATTGATTTCTAAAAGGTGATTAAGATACAAACTCAACAAAGCCCATATGATGCTAAAGTATGGCTCAAATCCTATGATAAACATGTTCCGCCTATATTAAAGTATCCAAAGGAAAATCTTGGAAAACTATTTGATAAAGCAATGAGCAGGTTCCCAGATAGAGCTGCTTGTTATTTTATGAAAAAAAAGATTTCATTTAAAGAATTTAGAGATATGGTACATAGGTTCGCTACATTTTTACAACAGAATGGGTTAGAAAAAGGTGATAGAGTTGCTATTAATTTGCCCAATTGTCCTCAGTACATGGTAGCCCATTTTGGAACTTTATTAGCTGGAGGAGTCGCATCAGGATGTTCTCCACTTCTAAGTCCTACTGAGTTAGCTTACCAGATCAATGATAGTGAATCTAAATTTTTTGTTACTCTTGATGCAATTTATGCTAAAGTTTTAATTAAAATCCTGGAAAAAGTTCCTAAATTAAATTGTGTTATTACTACAAATGTTTCTGATTATATGGGACTCGGAAAGCCGATTGTCTTCCTTGGTAAATTACTTGGAAAGATACCAAAAGGAAAAGTAGTACCTTTTTCGGGAAAATTGGTTTTAGATTTTCAAGAGGTAATGAAAACAACGCCAGATGTTAAAGAAGTGAATATCGATATTGAAAATGACTTAGCTCTACTTCAATACACAGGTGGCACTACAGGATTACCTAAAGGTACAGAATTAACTCATAAAAATATCATTTCAAACATGACCCAAATTGTTACTTGGATTGATACAGAAGTAGCAAAGGAAGGCGAGATAAATCTAAGCGCATTTCCCATGTTTCATCTTGCTGGTTTACAAATGTGTATGAGTACGCTTTACACATCCGCCCCTCAAATTTTAATCGTTAATCCACGAGATACAAAACACATAATAGAAGAAGTTATTGATAAGCGTCCAAGATTAATGGTAAATGTGCCTACTCTATACTTATCGATTAAAAACAATCCTATCATCAAAAAAGTTCCAGATTCTGCGTTAGATCGACTTGAAGTCTACATATCTGGAGCGGCTCCATTTCCCGCTGAAGCAATTAGAGACTTCGAAAATTCTATGAGAGCAAAAAATAAACTGATGGAAGTTTATGGCATGACAGAGACGTCACCTATCCTTACGGGGAATCCATATTATGGAAAAAAGAAAGTTGGAACCGTTGGTATCCCAGTACCTGACACTGAACTTCGTCTAGTAGATGTTGAAACTGGGGAACAAGTAGAGCTCGGCGAACCAGGTGAAATAATTTGCAAAGGCCCCCATGTTACAAGGGGATATTACAAAAAGCCAGAAGCTAACGCTAAAACAATAATTGATGGATGGTTACATACTGGAGATGTAGGTGTGATGGATGAAGATGGATATATTACAATTGTAGACCGAACAAAAGATATGCTTATTGTTTCTGGATATAAAGTTTATAGCGTTCACGTCGAAGATGTTTTAACAAAACATCCAGATATCGAGATGGTTGCTATTATTGGATTAAAAGATCCTGATCGTCCCGGAAGTGAAATTGTTAAAGCAATAGTTCAACTTAAAGAAGGAATTCAACCTATAGATTCTGTGCAAGATAACTTGAAAAAATACGCAGCAGAACATCTATCAAAATATGAAAATCCTAGGATCTGGGAATTCAGAGAATCTTTACCGTTAACTACTGTAGGAAAAGTTTTAAAGCGAGCACTTAGAGAAGAATCAAATAAATAAAATTAGGCTGAATTTTATTCATTTTTTAATTTCTTTTTTTTTTGTAAACTTAAGATTTAAAAAACTATATTAAGAAATCCATTGTATACTATAACCATAAAATTTTATTTTTAAAAGAAAGGAGTTGAATTAATTGGAAAATAAAAAAGGAGCAGTTCAATGCATTAATGATGAGATTTTAGAAAAACTATCATTAAAAAATAGATATAAATTCTTGAATTATAATTTAATGACCTATTTAAATAAGGAGCATTTTGATTTCCTCAAACAAACTCAAAAGTTTTTCATTAATTTTGAAAAGAACCATAATATTACCCATAATGAGGATTTCTATGAATGGATTCCTGAAATCGGTAAAGCAGGATTGGTAACTCGAGTGCATAACTTTGAAAATTTGGGTTTGAATTATGAACCATATGGTCATACAATTGAATTTATGAGAGCTCTTGCTACTGATTTTTTTGATCCTCAACTTACTATGGGTATGGGAGCTAGTATTTTGGCTATAAGTCCCTTAATATTGCATAATGAAAATGTTGAGATTCGACTCAAAGCACTAAAAGAATTGGTAATGGGGGAGAAAACAGGCTGTATATGCATTACTGAGCCAGAGAGAGGTTCAGATGCTGTTCATATGCTAACTACATGTGTGGAGCAAGAAGATGGAAGTTTTATAGTAAATGGTCAAAAAATATATCAAACTAATGGTTCCAAGGCAGATTGGGCTGTAATGTATGCAGTAACTGAAAAAAATAATGGAAATACAATGGCCCAATTCCTTGTTGACACTACCTGTGAAGGTTGGCATGCAGAAAGAGTAAATATTCCCTGGACTCCTAGAATACATATTGGTAAAGAGACTTTTACTAATCTACGAGTTCCAGC
>JBHLKA010000112.1:0-8933 GCA_048887145.1 Candidatus Hodarchaeota archaeon | reverse complement strand
TATCAGTGAATTTTAGGTTTGATCCAATTATATTTTACAGGAAAAAAAATTCAAATTCCATAACCAGTAATTTAGGTAAGTTTAAGTTTATTATTGAGAATGTCTCTAATTTAGGTTTAACAGAGATGATTTTTTCATTTGCAACCATATATCCTAAAGTAAAAAGTCGTATGATCTCAAGAGGATTTATTCCAATTGATCCCCCAATTAAGAAGAAAAAAGAAATATTAAATGAATTAAATATTGTCTGTGAAAAGTATAATATTATAATGAAAGCGTGTTGTCAACCCGATTTACTTGATATTAAAGGAATTGAACAAGCACATTGTATTGATGCTTATAAAATAGAAAAAATTATTGGCGAACCAATCCCCAAAATCAAAGATTCTGGGCAACGTAAAAGTTGCGGATGCTTCAAATCAAAAGATATTGGAGGATATACGGGAATATTTAGGTGTAAGCATAACTGTGATTATTGTTATGCCTCTCCAGCAAAAAAATAATGTTAGCTTATTCCTTTAAGCGGTATTAAAAGTCTCTAAATTCGAATTCGCTAAAAATTGATTTTATCCTCTTTTTATCCTCTTTATTTAGCCATTCTAAATAATTATATAATGGTTTTATACCAATTTTTTCAGGCTTAGAGTGCCATAAAGGGTTGTAAGGCAATAATCCAATCTCTTTAATATTAAAAGATCTTAAATAATCTGCCAAATCCATTAAATTTTCATTTGTAGCAGTGATATTCGGAATTAGTGGAATCCTTGGTAAAACTTCTATATCTCTTTTTTTTATCAAGTCTTCAAAATTCCTAAGGATTTTATCATTTTTTGCTTTACAATACTTTATATGTAATTTCGGGTTTAAAATCTTTAGATCAAAATAAATTAAATCCACATATGAAAGAATTAACTCATTAAATTGGTCTTGATTATAATATCCACAAGTTTCGATACAGGAATGAATCCTATTTTTCTTTAATTTCTTTAATAATTTATGTGTAAATTCAATATGATAAAGTGGTTCACCACCAGAAAGCGTTACTCCTCCACCTGAATTTTCATAGAAGATTTTATCTTTAAGAACAATCTCTATTAATTCATCGAGTTGATACTGTTTTCCAACGAAATTAATTGCATTATTAGGGCAATTTTCAATACATTCACCACATAAATTGCACAAACTTCTATCTATTCTATATTCATAAGAGAATTTAATTGCATTTTGATTACATACTTCTAAACATTTCTTACATTGAGTACAATTGTCTTTATCGAATTTAATTTCTTGAAATGGACTCTTTGCCTCTGGGTTTTGACACCACACACAAGATAAAGGACATCCTTTAAAAAATATTAGTGTCCTTATCCCTGGACCATCATCTAATGCATTTCTCTTAATATCTACTATTAATGTTTTATTAATCATTCTTAAGGATATTTCAAAATTCAAAATTAAAATAAAAAATGAAAATCTAGATATCTCTATCTAGATTTGTATTCATGACGTTCAATTAATTCTAATTGCATATTTTTATTGAGTTTTACGAAATAAGCATTATATCCGGAGACCCTAACTAAAAGCCAACGATAATCAACAGGATTTTCCATTGCATCTTTTAATGTATCTGAAGTTACCACATTAAATTGCCATTGCATTCCATTTAGATCAAAGAAGCTCTGAACATAGCTTGTAAAAAGATCTAGTGTTTCTTCATGCGAATCTCCTGGATGGGGTACTAATTTTACATTGTATGAAGCGTTATTTGCCATTTTTAAATAATCTAAACTTGCAACACTTTTAATACTGGGCAGTAATATATCTGTTGTGCCTGGAGCAGGAGTTAATCCAGGAGTTAACGATTTTCCTTTCTTTCTACCTGATGGTAGAGCTCCGGTAAGCATTCCAAAACCAGCATGATAACTAATAGACCAATAACCTACTAGATATTTCCCCCCTCTATAATTATCAATAGAATGGTAAATATCATAGCAAAAATCGATTAAATCTTGTGCAAGTTCTACAGCACCATTTTCACCAGAACCAAATTTTGGAACTTGCTCGATTTTCTTTAGAACGGAAGCAGATCCATTTTCAAAATTATTCTCAATTGCATCCATTAATGTTGCAAAATCCAGCTCTTTATTTTTGTAGATAAGATCTCTTATTACTAATAAGCTATCAACTACATCTGTTAGTGCTACAAGAGCAACTCCAGATGTGTTGTATATAGCACCTCCATTAACAAGATCCTTTCCTTTTTCTAAAGGACCATCATAAAACCCTGATAAAAGTGGAGTGGGATGAATGTATTGATGGGTAAATCCTAAATAATTGTTAATTTCAATTGACTTTTCTGCTAAGTATTTTAGTTGAGTTTTATAAGCATTAAGAAAATCTTCGTAAGTTGGGAAAGCAGTATGAACATCTCCCGTCTCAATTCCTACTCTATCTCCTGTTAATGGCATAATTCCGTTATTTAACGCCATTTCAAGTGGCGCAACTAAATTCAAAAGCATGCAATTTGTATGACCATAATGTCTCCCTACAATTGTAGGTTCTACACATCCAGTGGCAGCCCAATCTCTTGCATCTTCAATTGAAAATCCTTCATGTTCTAAAGCTTCAATCATAGTCTTATCATTATGAATGCTTGGTGAGGCACCCATATTAATATTTACTTCGCATAACCGCCGTAGATATTCCTTTGAATTTATACCCGAATAATACCTAGCATTCATGTTAGGATCTTGAAATGCTAGCATTTCATTTGTTTTTAAAATAATAAAAGTCATATCGTTCACAGCATTATTACCATCTCTATCTACACCGCCAACAGTTACAGTATCATCAGAGGAACTACCTCCAAATAATTTCCATCCTACATTCGGCATTAATGGATCATGATCATTAATCCTTAAAAACAAAGATCCTACAAGTTCAATAACTTTTCTTATTGCTTGTTCTTTCTCTTCGTTACTTGAAGTCTTTTCAATTTCTTTTAAAAAGAAAGGCTGTAAAATTTGGTCTAATCGTCCTATGGACAACGCGGAATTCGCATTTTCACAGTGAAGACATACAAAACTAGTCCAAATAGATTGAATTGCTTCTTGTAAAGTCTCCGCTGGCTTAGCAGGTACTTTTGCACAAATTCTTGAGATTTCCTTCAATTCTTCTATACGTTTTGATTGTTTTGGATCATCTTGGTCCAGTGTATCAGCAATTCTAAGGGTTTCTTCACTTAAATGTTTAGAATATGATAAAACACCATCAATAGCAATTTGGATTGCTTTATAGAAATTTTGTTTTTCAATTGAATCAGCATTCTTTTCCTTTTCAATAGCTCTATCTTTAACGCTTTCTAATCCTTCATTTATTACCATCGGGAAGCTAGGAACTGTATGACTAATCGCATTATTTTTCATCATAAAATAGAAGACCCATCCTTCTTCTAGTTGTTGTGATACAGGATTATTATATTTTGCTCGATTATATTCTCTAACGTTTCTTTCCATCCAATAAGGAAACACCTCTAAACTTAATATGTCCGCATCTTTATCTGAAATATCGTTAGGATTAAGTTCACGGTCACAAATAGTCTTCAATTCAGGCCAAATAGCGGTTCCGATAAGCTCAGGATATATAGGTATACCTACTTCTTTAGAAGTAGTAGAACCTGCTATAAGGTGTTTATCGTGGATTATTGGTTGCTTATTACTCATGATATGGTTCACCGCTCTTGCCTGACGTAATTCAGGATCGATTGGATTTCCTTTATTATCTACTTCAAAACCATTCTCTCTATGATATTCAGTAACTAACTTTGCCCTCTCGACACAAATTGCAGGTTTTAATGCAAATCTTCTGCTCTTTAAGTACTTTAAACGTGGAAAATCATCTAAAGAATATTTCGCTAGATAAGGATCTTCTAAAAATTCTACATTATCGATTTTACGATTTAAACTTTCGTTCTTAAGAGTTCTGCTCTTTTTTCCCTCATCAATATCTTCTAATGGATATAATATTCGATTTTCAGGTCCTCTATAGTCTTTTATTTTAGCACCCATTACTAGTGAAATTAGATATGAAAATTTAGTAAGGTAAGACATGTTTCCAATATAGCCCATCTCGTTTGTTAATAAATAATCCAACGATTCATCTGCACTTTTATTATAAAGTTTTGCTAAGGTTTCTTTGTCTTTGTAATATATAGTGATGTTTGGATCGTCAATTTTACCATCATGAACAGTCATTTTCCCATCCTTAAAAATTACATAAATATTAACTTTGTCATCTTTAGTAGTAAATTGATACTTAGCATTAAAAGTAAAGCCAGTTTTCTCGTTATATATCTCTCTACGCATTTTTCGGCGAGTATCAAAAATCATAGCAAGTAAATTAAGTTGATTTTTAAAATCTTCAATTTTCTCATCTATTTCATCTTCATACATCTTAATATCTCTATGAAAATTATTTTTTTATTAAGAGAATTCTTCTCTTATTATGGTTTTATAGTTATGCTATATATATCTTTATTCATTTTTTAACAATGGTAATCTCTTTTCTTTTTTACTTTATAGTCATAAATTTGTATAAATTAGTTTTTAAAAATAATGTATTAATATGTGCAGAAATTAATTGAACTAATAATCAAATAATTTAAGAAAACTAAGGATTTATAAAAATGAATAAAAAAAGGAATGAACAGACTATAAGTGAAAGTTATGATGCAGTAGTTATTGGTGCAGGAAATGGTGGTTTAGTTGCTGCTGCTCAATTAGCAATGAAAGGAGCAAAAGTATTGCTTTTAGAACAACATAATCTACCTGGGGGATTTGCTTCTAGTTTTGTAAGAGGGAGATTCGAATTTGAGACTTCTCTACATGAACTTGCTGATTACGGACCACCATCAAATGAAGGAGGTGTAAGGAAATTACTTAAAGATAAATTAAATATCGATTGCGAATTTTGTGAAGTTCCTGAGGCTTTTAGACTTATATTAACTGATCCCGATGAAAATATTGATGTAGTTATGCCTTTTGGAATAGATAATTTTATTGAGGCTATAGAAAAAGAGGCCCCTGGAAGTAAAGAATCCGTGAGAAAATTTTTTGATCTAGGTCGAGATATCCAAAATGCAACGAGATATATTGGTCAAGCGAGAGGCAATCCTGACCAAAATGTTTTATTAAAAGAACACTCAAACTTTCTAAAAACTACAGCCTATTCTGTAAAAGAAGTCCAAGATGCTCTTAATATGCCTGAAAAAACAAGAAAAATACTTAATGCATATTGGGTTTATCTAGGAATTCCTACAAACAGATTAAACTTCACAATATATGCTACAATGGTTTATACATACATACTACGAAAAGCTTATATACCAAAAGATCGCTCCCATGAATATACTACTGCTTTGGATGCAAAAATTAGAGAATTTGGTGGAAAAATTGAATACAACACGAAAGTTGAGAAAATATTGGTTCAAAATGGAAAGGTGGTGGGAGTTGAAACTTCAAACGGAGATAAGATTAATACTAATAACGTTGTCTGTAATGCATCTCCTACTTTAACATACAATAAACTAATATTTCCAAAATCAGAAGTTCCCGAGATTGCTTACAAAGAAATAAATGCAAGAAATCATGCAGTTTCAACATTTGTGGTATATTTAGGTTTAGACGCTACAGCAGAAGAATTGGGTCTATCAGATTATAGCTATTTCATTTACAATAATATGAATACAGAAGAGTTATATAATTATTTAGATGAACTAACAACACCCGGGGTTCAAGCAACTATTTGTTTGAACACTGCTATTCCAGATTGTTCACCACCAGGCACATGTATCCTATCAATTACTACTGCTTTTCGGCCTGGAATATGGGATAATGTAAAACCAGAAGAATATTTCAAATTAAAAAATAAAATTGCTCAGGAACTTATTGATACTTTCGAGAAGGCTACTGGAGCACCAATAAAAGAACATATAGAAGAAATTGAAGTCGCAACACCTCAAACTTTTTCAAGATTTACTGGAACATATAATGGAATTGTATATGGCTATGAACCAGATTCATGGGATTCTTTCATACCACGTCTAATGGCAATGAACGATGAAAAGCATATTGAAGGGCTTGAATTTTGTGGTGGTTTTGGAAGAAGATGTCATGGATATAGTAGTTCTTTAAAAGATGGAGAGACTGCTGGACTTTTAACTTTACAAGATCTATTTCAGAAGGGGGTGTTAAAATGAGCAAAAAAGAAGAAAAATTTGATATTACAATTAAAAGCAACACAAGAGACTTGTTTGCATTTACAAAATTGGTACCTAAGAGAAAGAAGATAATTGAGAAAGCTTCTAGTGAACCTATAAAATCTGATCCAATGAATGAACTGGCAAATCGCTTGCATCCTAAAAGACAATATTTAGTTATAAAATCAATAAAAGAAGAAACGAAATCATCAAAAACATTTAAATTAACTCCCGATCCAGATTCGGCTACGAAAGAATTAGCTTACTTTAGGCCTGGTCAATATCTAAGTTTAAAAGTAAAGGTTAATGGAGTAGAAATTACAAGGCCTTATTCAATTGCTTCCTCTCCTTCAAGTGTTTTAAATGGTTTTTATGAGCTCACTATAAGAAGAGAAGAGGAAGGTTTTTTAACCCATTATATATGGGATAATTGGAAAGTTGGAACTAAAGTTGAAAGTTCTGGACCCGAAGGCTTCTTTTATTATGAACCACTTCGAGATTTAAAAAATATAGTGGGGATTGCTGGAGGTTCTGGAATCACACCATTCCGTTCGATAGCAAAAGCAATCATAGAAGGAATTGTAGATTCTAAACTAACTTTATTATATGGAAGTAGTGAAGAAGATGATATTATTTATTATGAAGAATTTAAAGAACTTGAGAAAAATCATGCAGAGAAGTTTAAAGTCGTTTATATTTTAAGCTGTGAAGAAGTTACATTAGAGGGATGTGAAAAGGGGTTTATTACTGCTGACTTCATCGAAAAGTATTGCGAAGTGAAAAATAGTTCATTTTTTATCTGTGGGCCACAAATCATGTACGATTTTGTTGAAAAAGAAATGGACAAGTTTAAACTACCTTGTAAAAGAATACGGAGAGAAGCCTTTGGAGAAATAAAAGATATAGTTTCCCTCCCTGATTTTTCAAAAGAGCTTGCTGAAAAAAGCTTTAAAATTAAAGTTCAAATTGGAAATTTAATAAATGAAATACCCGCCTTATCAACTGAATCAATTTTGGTTGCTATGGAAAGAGCAAATTTAGCTCCTCCTTCAAAGTGTCGCTCAGGTGAATGCGGGTTCTGTCGATCACTACTTATTTCAGGAGATGTATATGTTAGCCCCTTTTCAGACTGGAGAAGATCAGCAGATAAAAAATTTAATTATTTTCACCCATGTGCTTCATATCCAATTTCTAATCTCGAAATTAAGGTACCAAGGCATGTATAAGCAAATAAAATGAGTAATATCTCATTTCCTTAAATCAACCATTCTATTTTTTAATACTTTTTAGCAAAATTTATCTTATATTCTTAATTCAAACTTTTTAATCGTGTTGTTTTTTGTAAGTCTTTTCTAAAATGAATATTAAACTCAAATTTGGAATTAGTGCCTTTATAGTAATCTTACTCCAATCCGGGTTAAAATTAATTGGGGTTGTAATTACTGGAAGTCTAAGTTTTTTATCTGAAACAGTGGATACCTTATCAGATATTGTATTTGTATTTTTAACTATTTTTTCTATATATATCAGTCAGCGCCCTCCAGATTTTGAACATATGTATGGACATTCTAAGATAGATTCAATTGGAGCAATGATTCAAGGAGTATTTCTTATAACTACATACATTTTCTTGATTTTAAATGCAATTCAAGTTATAATTGGGCAATCATATATTGTCAATAATCCAGGTTTTGGCTTTCAAATTCTTATAATTTCTTTCGTTATAAATATAGTATTCTCTAGAATTCTAATTTGGCAAGGGAAAAAAAGAAAAAGCTTATCACTCCAAGTACAAGGATTAAATTTGTTTCAAGATTCTTTGCGAGCAATAATAGTATTAGTAAGTTTTGTTTTAGTTATATTTTTTAATATTACCTTTTTAGATCCATTTTTTAGTATAATTCTTTCTATTTGGATTATTTTTAGCGCCGCCTTTCTATTAAAAAAAGGTATAACAAACTTAGCTGATGTAAACCCTATTAGTCCTTATATCATTCAAGAGATCAAACAAAAAATATTCCAACTAGAACATGTTAATGCAGTTGACGATATGAAAGTTAGAGCAAGTGGAGATGAACTTTTCATAGATGTACGGCTTTCTGTTGAAGATCACATTTCGATAATACATGCTAATGAAATTACTAAAGCAATCTCCTCAATGTCTAAATCATATTTTCCTCCTTATAAGGTTGAGAGTTTTGTAGAGATGAATCCTCTTAGTGGAGAAATTTCTATTGGGGATAAATTAATTAATTTACTCCATTCTATGAAATCAGAATTTCATGAAATTCTCAAGTTCAAAGATTTAAATGTATTTAGGATCGAAAACGAGTATTTTCTTTCAATATCAATAGTAGTAGATGAAAATCTATCCCTTAAGGAAGCACATGATATAAGTAATAATTTTGAACAGGAACTGAAGAAAGAAGAACCTCGTATTTCTCGATTAATTACCCACATTGAATCAGGAGCATTAACTGAAAAATTGTCAACAAAACAGTTAACATGTAAAAGATTTAATCAGGAGGAATTGAATTCTATTCAAAAAAGGATCGAAAAAATCCTCAGAACCCAACCAGAAGTTAAGGGTTATCATGGATTTGAATTTTGGTCAACTACTGATTTCTGTGTTCTTGAATTGCACATTTTCTTTGATGATAATCAAAAAATTTCACAT
>JBHLKA010000111.1:0-8942 GCA_048887145.1 Candidatus Hodarchaeota archaeon | reverse complement strand
TCTGGATTTTTATTTATTGGTCCAACCCAAATAAAATAATAATTAGGAAGAGATTTAGCTATATTACTAAATGTATTTACTCCTTTCCTTTTCCAACTTAACCCTACATTAATTATTATAGTTGCATCTAACGGAATATTATATTTTCGATTTAAATTTTTCCTAAAATTCATTCTATAACCTTCTTTTTTAGTAAAAAAATCTAATCGAATTCCATTACTCACCACATAAATAGGATAAGTCATGTTTGTTTGGATGTTAAGTAAACATTTCTTAGAATATTCGCTGGGAGTAATTAAAAGGTGAGCGGTTCCATACAAAATCTTCAACCAATACTTAAATATTTGATTAAATATTGGCTTATCTGGTAAGAAGTTACCCACTAAATCCTCAACTGTTGTATGGGCATGGATAACAATAGCAGCTCTTTTTCGGTGCTTTTTTTTTAATCTACTCACTTGTAAATATGTAATTGGATCAAATGTGGAAGCAGCAATAATATCCACTTGACGTAGTTTTGCCCAATCAGGTTCTTTTTGTTTATTAAAAATCCATACATTATGCCCTCTCTTTAATAATTCCCCTATTACGTCATTAGTATTTGTTTCTATACCCCCAATTGTCTTGATATTAGTAAATTTCTTATAGATCTGAATATTTTCAACGAAAATAACGTTCATAAGTTTTAAAATTTTTTTTAAGAAAAAAATTTAACTAAATTAAATTTAAGCAAGTATTTAAAGGAATAAGAAGGTTATAAACTCCCTGAGAATCAAAACAATATCAATTTTCCTCTATTTGAGATTTTGACAGAATCTAAAGAAAATACACGATTCTATTATTACTTTTCTTCACAATCTTTTTATTTTAATCAATATAATATTTAGATGTGAGTAATAAAAAAGTATTTAATAATTATTACTTTAAAGGGGAGAATTCATATTTCTCAGAAATCTGGAATTATGATTTACTTACAAAACTCAACCCATGGCGTTTAAGGAAATATCGAAAATTTACAAAATTTTACTCAACTTTTCATAAAACACTTCTAGATATCGGGTGTGCTTATGGACATTTTCTAAAACTCTTAAAAAAAAATTATGAAGTATATGGTATGGATATTTCCAAGCATGCTGTAAAAATTGCAAGTAATAGAATAAATTGCGAAATTAAACAAGGAGATGTTGAAAAAAGTATTCCTTTTAAAAGAAAATTTGATATTATTACTGCATTGTCTGTAATAGAACATCTTGAAAATCCTGAAAAAGCCATTAAAAACATACGAAATCATCTTAATGATAAGGGTTTATTCTGTTTTGAGGTTCCGACAATAAGTAATAAGAGGAGTAGATTTATTTATAATCGATTTTACTCTAAAGATGAGACTCATGTATTTATTAAATCTGCGGATGAAATTAAAGATTTTGTGAGTTCTTTTGGTTTTAAGAAGTTAGCAATTTTTTGTGCTTTTTTTCCTATCTTTACTAAACAGAAGAATTGGGTTGATAATTTTAGTGTTATCTATGGCGTGTTTCAAAAGGTTTAAAACTTTAAAAAATTAAATAGATAGAAAGTTTATATTTCTTCGATTAAAATAACTCTTTTTTTGATTTTTAGAAAAAAAATAAATATGCAACCACGAATTAAATTTAATAATTCTAATTAATAGAAATTTGGATGTTTATGGCATTTTTGAATAAACCAAATCGAAAAGCAAAATCAACATTTGGAATTATTTTGGGAAATAGAGATGTTTTTCCTGATCATTTAGTAAAAGAAGGTAGAAAAGAAGTTATAGATTTAATGAATGAATTAGGTTATGAAATCGTTATTTTAGACGAGGAAGATACCCCTCTCGGAGCAGTTGAGACATACTTAGATGCGAAGAAATGTGCAGAACTTTTTAAAAAGAATTCTGATAAAATTTTAGGTATTATTTTATGTCTTTCTAATTTTGGTAACGAGAAAGGAATCGTAAATACCATAAAATTGGCAAATCTCAATATCCCTATTTTGATTCACGCATACTCAGATGAAATCGAAAAGATGAATAGAAAAAATAGAAGAGATGCTTTCTGTGGAAAAATTTCTGTTTGTAACGTATTGTATCAAAATGGCATCCCCTTCACCCTTACTAGCCACCATACATGTCCTATAAAATCAGATATTTTTAAAAGAGATATCATAAGATTTGAAAAGATTTGTAGGATTGTAAATGGTCTTAAAAGTGCCAGGTTTGGTCAGATTGGAACTAGACCTAATGATTTTGAAACTGTTAGATATAGTGAAAAAATTTTAGAATTTTATGGAATTTCAATTGAACCGATTGATTTATCTGAAATATTTGGTGAAATTAATAGATTAAATGATCAAGATCCTAAAATTAAAGAAAAGATACAATTGATAAAAGAATACACTTCAACTAGTTCTCTTCCAGAAGGGGGATTGCTAAAATTAGCTAAACTAGCGGTCATAGTTGAGAAATGGGTGATTGAAAATGAATTAGATGGTTTTGCATTTCAATGTTGGCCAAGTATCCAAGATAATTTCGGAATAGTTCCTTGTGCAGTAATGAGTATGTTCAGTGAGGGTCTTATCCCCGCTGCGTGTGAAGTAGACATCGCAGGTTTGATAGGAATGTATATATTACAATTGGCATCAGAAAATCCATCTGCTATATTAGATTGGAATAATAATTATGGAGAAGATCCAAATAAAATGGTTCTTTTTCATTGCAGTAATCTCCCCAAATCATTTTTTAAAGATACTAGAATGACAATCCATCCCATTATTTCAGACCTTAAAGGAGAAGAAGACACATTTGGAGCGATTCAAGGAAGAATAAAAACTCAACCGTGTACTCTATTAAGAATTGAAACAGATGATATTTTTGGTGAAATTAAAGCATTTTTAGTAGAAGGAAATTATACAGATGATCCTTTAAACACATTTGGAGGATATGGAGTTATTGCAATTCCTAATCTTCAAAAAGCTTTAAAAAAGCTATGTATTGAAGGTTTCGCTCATCACGTAGCTGCTTCATTAAGTGAAATCGGCGATATTGTAAATGAGGCTTTAGTAAACTATTTAGGTTGGAAGGTTATATATCATAACAAATAATAAATTTATTTTTTTCTCTTTACTTTTAACTTTTTCTGAAAAAAACCAGATTCGATTAGCATCTTCCTTTTTTCAGTCAAAAACGTTAACATTTCATATGATTGACTGGAAATCTCTTTAATGCGTTTTAAAGTCAAGTATATAGAATATTCTGAGAGATCGCATCCGATCCATTTTCGATTTAATTTCTCTGCAGCTAAAAGTGTAGTCCCAGAACCACAAAAAAAGTCTGCCACTAAATCCCCTTCATTACTACCTAATCTAATAATCCTTTCAAGTAAATCATGGTGTTTTTGTGTAGGATATCCCGTCCATTCCTTTGAGGCAGGTTGCATGCAAGGGATTTTCCATACATCATCCAATTTCTTATCTGTAACAATACGATATACAACGTGACCGTTATCATCCTTGACATTTTTCAAAATCCCATTTACCATTTCACGTTTTAATTGTTTTCCTGGAGTTTTTCGAGGTATTCTAAGTTCATTGAATGTATAATTTTCAGTCTTGGAATAAACTATAATATCATCGTGAGCACGAGGTAAGTTCTTTTTACCCGCAGAATACTTATTGTAATAATACCATATAATATTATTAACGAATCGGTTTTGTCCAAAAACCTCATCAAGAATAAGTCTTATATAATGACTCGCATGCCAATCTAGATGAATAAATAATAATCCTTTATCTGAGAGTAATTTTTGGAAAAGAATTATACGTTCATATAACATTTGTAAATAAGAGTCTAAATCTTTTTCCCAATGGTCAAGGTATGCAGTATCATAATATAATTCATCTAACCCTTCTACTTCAATTTTATAATTTGTACCAGAGAAGAATGGAGGGTCTACATATATTAAATCAATTTTTTCTTCAAAATTGTTAAGTAAATATAATAAAACTTCTTTATTATCCCCCCAAAAAAGTTTATTTAACCATGTTCCCTCAACTTTCTTATTAATATTGCATAAGGAATTAACTCTTGTGAATCTACCTTTTAGTTTTAATTGAAGGCCTTCTAAATTTTCTGTAAAATTTGATTTATGCTCCCAGATGATATGAACCATTTTTATAAAAATCCAATTACTAAAATTGTTATGTGATTTAATTTAAAAAAGGAAATCATAAAAATAAGATTTAAAATAAAAATTATTAACTATTGGTTTAAGCGCTTTTCTAATATATCATCGAGCTCTTTATCTGAAAGAAAACCTTTATGCACCATTATATCTTTAATCTCTTCAAGCACTTGAGGGGCCGCTTTTGCTTCTTCAATATATTCTTCAAGAGATTTTATCTTAATATTTAAAGCATCAATTTCTCTATGTTTTAAATCAGTTTCATTTTTAACCTTCGCTATTTCATCCTCTTTTTCTTGTATTATTTTATTTAAATCATTTTTAAGGCTTTCTATTTCTATATATTTGTCTGAAATCGTTTGTTGTAAGTCTTTCTTCACACTTTCGAGTTCTCGTTCCTTCTGTTCTAAATCTTCCCGTAAGGCTGTCATCTTTGGTTCAATTTCTTTTAGTTTTTCTAATTCTAAAATTTTTGAGTTTGCATCGGTTAACTTTTTTTCTAGTTCTGATTCATTAGATTTAAGATACACAATATCTTTATTCGCTTTTTCTTTTTCTTCTTTAATAGTAGAGAATTCTTTAGTTTTATCACTTAAACTCTTTTCCCTTTCAACTAATTTTTCTTTAGTTTCATCTAATTCTTTTGTTGCTCGCTCAAGCTTATCTGTTTTTATTTTTAATTTCTGCTCTAAATCATTTATTTTCGTTCTGAGATCTAATAGAAAACGGCCTTCGATTTTCTGTGATTTTTGAGGATTTTCATTTGCTTTAGACCAGTCAATCGCCAACCTTCTTAACACCTACAATATTTTGATTTATTTTACTATAATTTTTCTTTAATTTATATTATTAAGTTTACGATATAATATATATATTTTTTCAAGCTGTATGTTTAATCTATTATTATTTAATTTTGAAATAGTATATTTAATAAAGATACTATTCTAATTCCTTAATAATTTTTTCAAATTCTTTATCTGAAAGAAAACCCTTATGCATCATTGTTTCTCGAATTTTTTCTAGTATTTCTGGTGCAGATTCTACTTCAGATTTTTGCTTTTCAAGACTTTTAATCTTTTCAATAAACTTTTCATTCTCATTTTGATATGTGACTATTTGATCCTTTGATCTATCGATTTCTCCGTTTCTTTTCCGTAATTCCTCCTTCTGGGTTTCAATCGTTTTATCTTTAAACCTTATAGTTTGTTCCATTTCGTTTGTCTTTTCGGTAGAAAATTTTAATTCTTGCTTTAATTGTATAATCCTTGCATTTGCTTCTGATAGTTGCTTTTTTAATTCTAAAATTTGAGGTTTCAATTTTGTTAGCTCAATATCAACATTTAATTTTTGTTCGGCAACATTATCTAAATTCTTTTTAGCAGATGAGAATTTTTCTGTTATTTTCACTAGACTTTTCTCTCTTCCTGTCAACTTTTTATAGGTTTCTTTGAATTCTTCCTTGGAATTTCTTAATTGTTCTTTGCTTAAAGCCAAATCATGTTCTAATTGATTTACTTTAGCTCTAAGGTCTAATAAAATCCTTCCCTCAACTCTCTGAGTCTTTTGGGGGGCTATCTCACACTTTTCCCAATCGATTCCCAATTAGATTCACCCGTTTATTATAAATAACCTTCAATTCTTAATTTTTTATTAAAAGCCTTAATTGTTTTTAATTATTAAATCTCATTTTATATAAATTTCTCAAAAAAATAATTATTTATAAAAGTAATGTATTTTACTGGGTTTTTTATTGATTAATTAAAATAAGTGGCAAAAAATTTTTATTTAAACTACTTGATAATTATGGTTAAAATTTCCGTAGGGACAGCAGGCTGGGACTATAAGGACTGGAAAGGGACATTTTATCCTCAACGGCTTAATAATAAGCAAAATTTGGAATTTTATTCTAATTTCTTTGATGTTGTTGAAATAAATTCAAGTTTCTATAATCTTCCTTCAAAAGAAATGGTTAATAACTGGGCACATAGAGTACCGCAAAATTTTCGCTTTATAATTAAAGTTTGGCAAGAAATTACTCATAATTTAGGAGATTTTGATATAAATACTCGTGTTGCCAAATTTTTTCAACGTTTTGAACCATTAAAGGGTAAAATTTTGGGTTTTCTCTTTCAATTTCCTCCAAGATTCAAATATTCTGAAAGTCATGTCGAAGAAATAATTAACCTAGTTGATCAACTTCCTAAAAACACAGAAAATCTTCATATTTTCGAGTTACGTGACGATAGTTGGTTTATTCCTGAAAATTTAACCGATCTAATTGATGGAAATAAATATATCTTGGGAACAACTTACAAACCAGGTATAATATCTTATTATTTACCTAACCAAAGATATTACTATGTGCGATTAATTGGAGACCGTAAATTAACTGTATTTAACCGAATTCAAAGAGAACAAACAGAATCTTTACGAGATTTATTTCAAAATGTGTCTATTTTAAAAAAGAGAACTGATATATATGAAATATTCATTATCGTTAACAACCATTTTCAAGGTTTCGCTCCTGAATCTGCAAATCTGATAAAAAACCGATTAAAGTTACCATTTAAGCCTTTAAATCAACAAAAAAGTTTAGTAGAATATTTTAAATAAAAAAAAGGAAGAAAATTTCATTATAAGAGGTTAGGAATAGAAAGACCAAATCCCCATAATGCTATTCCTTGAGCAAGACAAAAGATCATAATAACGAATGCTATGGGAGGCCATGACAATATTTTCGAAATCCATTGTAAAATACTGATATAAAACTTAGCTGTAAGTGCCACAATTGCAGTAACTATAATAAAAACAATTATCAAAAGCAATTTTGGATTTATCCATTCACCAATCGGTTCCCATGCTCCTTCAGGTATAAGTGAAGCAAGTATAAAAGTAGATGCTGCTCCTGCTAATAATCCTAATATACTTGCTATAGGTAAATCATTGATAGGCTTGAAGAACATTGCTATACCTATCACTATTAAAAAAATACAAGTAAAATGATTAGCTTCATATCCAGTTACAGTTGCATATCTAAAACTAGGAGGCACATTTCGAATCAAACCCCAAGCTCCTGCCCAGACATCCAGAAGACCCACAACACATCCAAGAAAAGAAAATATCTTTAAGAAAGTTGTCACCCCAAATGTTTTCCCTTCCTCTAGTTTTCTCTTAATGAAAGAGCCTCTACGTTTCCATTCATAGAGAAAAGTGCATAGAGCTATAAAGCCGGTAATAAGAACCATTACCCCGGCAGATTGCCCAACCCAATCAAAGAAGTTTTGCAAATATGTCCAATAACCTTGAAGTATCAATATTCTCACATTTTAAGTAAATATTTTTTAAATATTAGATCGTGCATCATTTTAAATACTTATACATTACATTAAAAAATTTTAAATTTCTCTACCCTATCATTTTTTTATGGAATTTATTGATAATTTAAAAAAGTTAGGTTTAAAAGAAAATCGGAAATATTTAATTCTTGTTATCTGGCTTTTAATTGATATCACTCTCATTCAAATTCCAATCCAGATTAAGATTCGAATAGTTGCGATTGAAGTCGAGTTATGGGATCTTATTGGAGTTGTAATATTTTTACCATTTTTAACATTTTTGATGTTTTTATTTCTCTTGTCGATATTTTTTAAAAAGGACATAAAGGAAGTCTCCTCATGGAAGATAATAATAATCTTTTTGCTAACTTTACCGCTTATGTTTTTTATCTCAGTAATTTTAGTAGCAATTTTTACATTTTCAGTATTTAGTTACATCTTTTTCTCTTCTTGGTTTATTCTTTATGGGGCGTATTTGATTGCAAGAAATATAGATGAGCGATTGAAAAGGCATAATTATCGAAAAATAACTCGAAGTTTGACTTTTACTGGAGGTGTATTATTCTCACTATTTTTATTAGTGATTATGTTTGTGCCTGCTTTAGGTATATTGGATATAATATTTTCTTTTATTCCTGAACTATCCACTTATCCTATAATA
Organism: Candidatus Hodarchaeota archaeon; assembly: GCA_048887145.1. Taxonomy (GTDB): domain Archaea; phylum Asgardarchaeota; class Lokiarchaeia; order Sigyniarchaeales; family SOKP01; genus SOKP01. The sequence continues at coordinate 747 of JBHLKA010000111.1, read as the reverse complement.
ATATTGGGTGTAAGAATACTTTTTATCATAGTTGGTGTAATAATTACCACCTTTGCATTTTTAACTCTTGTCGGCTTAACAAGAAAGAGCTTTAATGCATGGATCGGAATATTTGCAATTCTAGTTGTTATTTATACATACTTTTTAGTTGTAAAGGTGTTTATCGCAGTACAAAGCGTTGGAGGAGGAGGCTCAACAACACCCATTACCCAAATCTTAATGATACTTGTCGATATATTTATCATCTTATATTCAATTAGTACCCTGATGGGATCTAAAGCAGAACTTTTGAGTAAACGTGTTTTTAAGAAATCAACTCGCATTGGGCTTGATACAATATTGTTATGGTTAGTTTTTTCAAAAGTAGCTTACGAATTTGTGCACTACTTTCCATATGAATGGCTTCAAGGTTTACCATACATTGACTTTATGGCGATATTAAATGAATCTATTGTAAACTTATTGCGAAACATTGGAATAATTATCTTTTTTATTGCTATTTTGGTGATTCTAGGTTTATACGAAATTAGGAAATATAATATAAATGAGAAAAGGTTTATGGTAGACGTTGAAAAGCAAATTAGGGAAACTATAAGCCTAAAAGAAGAGATGGAATACATCAACGAATTATCTGAAAAAAGGTTTAGGGAAATTGATCCAGAGGAAGTATCAAGCAGAGAAGATACAACTAAGGACCAAGATTTAGAAAAAGATTTTTCTTTCACTTAATTTTTTATATTTTTCTTT
>JBHLKA010000110.1:0-8983 GCA_048887145.1 Candidatus Hodarchaeota archaeon | reverse complement strand
TTTCCTTAACTTCATTAATTAATGCTTCATCAACCATTTTGGTTTTTCAACCTCTTTTGTGTGTTAACCCTTTTTAATCTTGAATTTTATATTTTGATATTTTTTAAAAATGGTGATTTAAATAATTCGTTTTAATTTAAAAAACTTTGAACTTTTAATGAACTTTTAGCAAAAAGTTTTAATTGATAATTTTTAATATCTTGGATAAAATGTTGAATAAAAATTTAAATGGCGCCCACAGCGGGATTTTCTTCATGTGTGGAAAGCACACATTAATTTGAACCCGCGTCGCAGGAGTGACAGTCCCGAATGCTAGACCGGGCTACACTATGTGGGCTTAATTTATAAAGCTATATCAGAAGAAATAAAGAAAACTATAAAAATTTTATTCTCGTATTTTGCTGTTAGGTACATTAATAAAAAAAGTTAATAAAGATGATGTTTAATTTTTCTTAAATTATATAAGGAATAACAATATTTCCAAATTATAAATGTAGAGAAGACAAAATAAATAAGTGCTTAAAGATAATCAATTATAGGTATAAGAAATTTTGATATAACAATAATAACTTTCATAGAATAATGGCTAATCACGATCCTATCAATTCTTTATTGGATATTTTAGAAAAAGATTCGTCTCAATTTGCAAAAGTATTAGATAGAATTATAAAGATAGGAGTAAAAATCTTTAACTCAACTGAAGAACTTCAAGAAGAATTAGTAGGATTTGATGATATTTACCAAACATACATTACAGATATGGATTTCAATTACTGGCTTAAAGTCGCTAATGGGAAAATTGAATATAAAAAGGGTGTCAATCCAGATGCTCCATTTAAAATGAATTATACAAAGGATATGGTAGTTAAGATTCTTAAAAGAGAAATTAGTGGAACTGATGCGTTCATGAGAGGAGAGATAAATGTCGAAGGAAGTCTAACTCAAGGTTTAAGATATATAAAGCTTTTTCGTACATTCTTTAAATATGTACAAAAAAGGAATAATTTTAATAGTTGAAAGATTCTTTTATCATCGTTATATTATATCCTAATATATATAACGAAATTTTAAATGATAATAAGTTAAATGAAATAACAATTCCAATATTTAAATTTAATCTAGAAGTTGACTTTAAGATATGACAACTGACACAAAAGTGCTTTATTCAATGTTGCATACACTTGAATTAGCTGATGATGCATTTAAAACTAATATTGATAAATTAATTAACATAGGTATTAAGATCGCTAATAAATCAAAAGATTTTCAGGATGAATTAAGATTATTTGGTGATATACTTTTCCACCTTTATTTAAAAGATATCGATTTTAACATTTGGATAAATAACTCAGATGGAAGTTTAGCATATAATACTAGTTTTTATGAGCCTAAATCTGAAAAAACGAGGACAATTCATTTTATTCTTACTAAAGAAATATTAAAAAAAATCTTTACTAAAGATTTAGATGCCGTAGAGGCTTATATGAAAGGTTTAATTGAATTTGAAGGAAGATTCTCAGATGCAATGATAGCTAAAAACCTAATAAAGACTTTTTTTTATTATCTAGAACATTTATAGTTAACTTATTTCTGTTTATAAAAAAATTTTTTAGAGATAATAGATGATAATATTCATAGATTACTAATTTTTAGGGCCTATAATCTAGTCTGGATTTCTTATTCCATTCAGGAACATTGACAGAAAGGGTGCCCGGCTTCGGACTGGGATGTCGCAGGTTCAAATCCTGCTAGGCCCGCTCTTTTAATATTCTTTTAAAATTTTAAGATATATAATTACTAAAAATCGGCTAGAAATACCATTTAAATTTACTAATGATTTTAAAAAAAAATTGAGATTTGATGGTTAAAAATAGCTAAGGGGGGATTGGATAGGGAGTAGTTAGAGAAGATATTAAAGCTCCTATAATTCCAATCAAAAAGGGTATGGTTAATATACTTCCAATCACTAATCCTGCTATCGCCAAACCTGGAGAATCGTCCTTTTTAATTCCTACTGCCCCGCAAACTATTGCCACGATTATGCACGCTATTATAATAACTGATAGTGTTAATAATAAAGGTATTGGTGGGTATATGAAAGGTGAAAGTGCAACAAATATGAAAGCTAAATAAATATCTATAAGTAAAACTACTACTCCAATTATACCAAAAACTAAAGCTACTATACCAAGAGTTTTCCCCATATTTATCTCTCCATGGATTTCGTTTTATTTATATTAAATTTATAATTTTTTGTACAGAATATAATATTGATTTAATCGCATATAAGTTTTTTTTAGTAGTGTATGAATTAGTACAACGAGAAAAACTCTCTAAAAACAAAATTTCCTATCCATAGTATGACTACTATAGATCTAAAATCTCAAGTTTGTTTCCAAATGAGATTTAAACTTACTATTTAAATTATTTCAGAATTTTAATATTTATAATGATTACTAGAAAAGAATTTTAACTATATTACTAATTTCTAATAATCTATAAGGATTATACTTAAAAGTTAAGCTGATCCATAAATCTATAAAAAAGATGTGTAAAATGCGTGTAATTATTATTTATAAATCATCAAGTTCTTTTTTATGGTTGGTATTTCGGAAGAAAGGAGTCTTAATTAATAATTTCCGATTTGATACAGGTAAAGAATCAGTTTTTCTATCATATCCTGATTTTGAACCATATAGAAAACTTCTTCTGAAAAATAAAAAGAATAATAAATAAACTATTATGTGTTTCATTTTGATTTGAATATTCCATTCAAATTTTTTATAACAAATGATGAAAAATAGGAAAAGTATATTAAAATTACTTTTGCTTTAAATATATGATTTACTGTTATGTACGGGTGAAACACAATTCTAATATTATTTAAATATTTAAACTCAATTAAAATTTTTTAACAATTAATAAAAAATGATTAACACAAATTTTTTTATTTTTTTGTACACAAATTTACATTATTAACACAAAAGTTTATAAATGTGAATATAATATTTATTTGTTAGCAAATAAGAAAAAATTATTAACACAATAATAAACCTTAAAAAAATTATGATTGTTGTAGAAAGCTCCATTCCCGAAATAATTGATAGTTATCATCCTCTAGGAATGTTGGGGTTAGGTATCGTATCTATAACAATGAAAAATGATAATATAATTTTTCGCAAGGGGATTGGAATCCATCTCCTAAATAATTTAATAAAAGTATATAAAAAACAGATTATTGAAAAGAAAGAAGGTAAAATTATCGAATTGGTAGGTAGTTTTACTGTTTATATTCATTTTTATGAATTAGAAAGGGAAATTGTTACCATTTTCTATGTGAATGAGAAGGATAAATTAATAAAGTATGAAGAGTTATGTTCGATTTCTAATATATTATTAAGATGTTATTGCTCAAATGTTTCAGATTTAGAACTAAATCGTATTTGTAATAAAATAATTCCCTGTGTTAAAGGAATTTCTGCCCTATTTATTGTTTATACCTCTGGACACGCTTTATTTGCAAAAGTTAATAAAGACAGAAAGTTCTTGGCAAAAAATTATATCCAAGTGAGCGGATTTATTTCAGCAATTTTAGCATTCTCAAAAGAAGTAATAGGAAAAGAATCAGGAGAAAGTCTACAAGCTATTAATTTTGAAAATGAAAAGTTCTTTGTCCACTTAAGAGGCGATATTATCTTTGCATACCTTATTGATAAAAAAAATGAACCTAAAAATCTTGAAAGATTTATACATCTAATCGCAGATGAATTTATAGAAAGATTTGATGATAACTTAAAAGATTTTCATGGGGATGTTACCCCTTTTAGTGAGTTCGAAAGAATTGTTGATAATTACTTATTAATTTAAAAGTCTTTCGTTATTTCATTTCCGAAGCTTAAATTAAAATGGCATACTCTAACCTATATAGAGAGTTTATTATTTAGATGTTTTTTTACAAAAATATATAAGGTTCTGAGATATAAATTATATAGTAATGACGGTTTTAATAGATTTGGACTTAATTTTAAAGAACTTAATCAGTGAATTAGGATCGTCAGTCTATTTTATTCTAATCTCTTCAGAAAATGGAGCTGTTATAAAATCGTATATAAATGAGGAAGAATTTAATAAAGCTTCAATATCTCTGAATATATCACAACTTTATGAGCTAGCTGAAGAGACCGCTGAATCAATCGGGTTACACAATCCAGATTTCAATATTATTCATTCCGATAATTATTATATATTATCAATCAAAATACTTGAAAAATTAATAATACTCTTAACCGTAGACCAAATAAGAGTTAAAGAAGTGTTTAGGATAATTAACAGCTCAATAAATCCTCCATAGAGAAAAAAGTAGAAAAAAAATATAAACTTGAGTTTTTGGCATAGATATTAATTATAGCGGTGGAGTAAAGAAGTATACTTCTCTCTTCATTTATATTTTAATCTTCATAGAAGTTCAAAAATTGGACTCTTAAAAAAATATATACTTCTGAACTTTATATAAAACAAAACAATAGTAAAAACTATAATGAAGTATTCTCAAAATCAATATAATCAAAGTTTTTCAATTTGCGCTTTAATAGTCGCAGGAATGTTTTTTTATTGGGGAATTAGTGCATTTCTCAATATTGCCTGGCATTTTGGCTTCAATTGGATGGGTTTTGTATGGTTTGGTCTTGGAGTAGCAATTTTGGGTAGCCAATTAGCAGCATTAGTTAATAGAAGCAAATTAAGGAATATTGTATTACAGGAATTTTACCATAATCCGAATATCTCTGCTGATGAGATAAGTGCTAATACTGGAATATCAATTAGAGATGTGAGATCGATAATTTTAGATTTAAAAGCTGATGGAAAGTTAAAAGGTCAATTCTCATCTTCTACTAAATCAATGGAAGGAGTTCCAAAGTTGGTTAAAGAACCAATTTCTCAAGAAAAAAGTAGGTATTGCTCAAATTGCGGTACTCCGATTGAAAGTGAAAACGCAATATTCTGTGCCTATTGTGGTTCTAAAGTATAATTTTTTTTATGAGCTTTTCTTCATTTATTACTTTAAAAAAATTTTTTTAAGGAGGGTATCTCAATTCATAAATACTCTTTCCTCCATTTAAAGGCCCCTTAATATAAGGTTCAATTTCTTTTGGGTCTCGTTGGGTAATTCCTTCGATAGGTGGTAATTTTCCGGGAGGAAATGTCTTTTTAATATCATTTACTAATTTTTCTAGGTAATCTAGGAAAGCTTCCATTCCAGATTCCCCCTTTTCAAAACTAGCTTTACTTGGACATCCAACATGACCTTCTGGATATGCAGCAACTTCAATAGGGCCAAACCCAACCTGACCATACCATCTAATAGGCTTTTGATATACATTTCCCGCCTTATCTACATGTCCTTCGGGCATCCATCCAATTACTTCATTATCTTCACAGGAATCAATCTTTTTTACCATTTCTGGGAATAAAGTCATTGAGAAAGAGGTTTCTGCTTCATCAGCATGAATAAAGGGAGTTTCAAAAGGACCTCCATGCTCCTTATCTTTACAATATTCAGGTATTGCGTGATACCAATTTACATTACATATCACAGCAGGTAATTGATAATTCTTAGCCCATTCATGAATGGCACTTGGAATAACATATTCATGACCATGTCCATTTAGCAGTATCATTTTCCTAAATCCCATATTCCAACAACCAGCGATTATCGACCTTAAAAGGCCTTTAAAAATTTCCTCTGGAACTATAATTGTACCTGGCATACCCATATGGTGATAGGGATGAGAGCCGTACCAAGTAGGTTGGCTAACAGTACACCCAGTTTTTTGTGCGACTAATTCTGCCATCCTTGTTACTAAAAATGTATCTTCTCCAATACATGCAGCAGGACCGTGGTTTTCTGTAGACCCAATAGGAATAATAATCAGGTCGTTTTTTTGAACACGCTCACGGATTTCAGAAATACTCATATTTTGGAGATAAATTCCATCAGGGAGATCCATGTGTCCTCCCTTTGGGGGTAAATTCCATTTTCCCACAGTTAATCTCACCTTAAACATTAATTTTGTATTAATAATTTTAATATTGACTATCTGTTAAACTTTTTAATTATAGTAATAATAAAATAATTGTATGTTGCTCAGTATAGTTGCTGGGTTGAATGAATCCAAAAGTAGTAATGAGGTTATTATTAAGAAATTTAATGATTTATGCGAATTATTAAAGCCACTCCACTACAATGGAATTGAATTAAGTCTTTTAGAACCAGAAAAAATTGAAGTTAAAAAAATATTAGAAGTTGCTGATTCTTACGCAATGAAAATACCTGCTTTAGGTACTGGTGCAACTTATATTCGTTTTGGGTTTTCTTTAGGCGATGCACAAGAAACAATAAGGAAAAAAGCAATTGACAGAATTGAGAAATATATTGAATTTGCTCGTGAGACAGAGTCAAAAGTTATAATTGGATTAATTAGAGGGCGCTATAAGTCCGACAATAGCCCCAAAAAAGAAAGACTGAATATAATAACATCATTAAAGGAATGTTGCTGGATTGCTCAAAATAATAATGTGGAACTTGTTTTTGAGCCAATAAATCAATTTGAGATTGATTCTTATAATACAATTTCACAATCCTTGGAATTATTAAAAGAGATAGGGTCAGATAATTTAAAATTGCTGATTGATTCATTCCACACATATCTGGAAGAAGATCCTGGTTTTGTGTGGGAAGATTTAGAAGAAATAGCACATCTAGTTGGGCATCTCCACCTTGCTGATACAACAAGAAGAGCACCAGGTACAGGGCATTTTGATTTTAAAACATTTTTACAGATCTTTAAAAAGATTGGCTATAATGCATTTGCTTCAATTGAAACTATAATGAAACCTTCTTTTGAGGAAGTCGCAAGAGAGTCATCGCAATATCTTAGGTTAATTTTATAAAAAAAATTGTAAAAATTCTATATAAAAATAAGAAGAAAAAAATTATTAGATATAGCTTGAATTATTTAACCTCAATTTTCTTTTTCTCTTTTTTGTCTGGCTCTTTCTTAGGAATTTTAACAGTTAATATGCCTTTGTCTAAATTAGCATCAATATTTTCATCATCGATAGTTTCTGGCAAATTAAATGCTCTATAATAACTTGCGGAACGAAATTCCCTACGAACATATCCTTCTTTTTCTTCTTTTTGTTCTTGCTTTTGTTCACCCTTAATTTCTAAAAGACCGTCGCGAAAAGTTATTTCAATATCTCCTTTGTCCAAACCAGGTAATTCTGCGGATATGGCAAATTCATTTTCATTTTCAGTGATATTGGATAGGGGGGTTCTAAAGATTGGCGCATCTTCCCATTTAACTGGAACAAATCTTCTTCTCCTTCCAAAAGGCCAAAACCAATCGTCAACATCTCTCCACAAGCTATCAAACATTTTATCCATTTCCTGGAATAGAGAGAATGGACTTTCTCTTCTCATCGCAAGTTCGTGAGTTCTTTTCTCAGATTCTTCTTTTTCTTCCTTTTTTCCTTTTTTTACTTCAATTTTATTATCATCTACCATTTATTTCACCTCATAATTATATCTAATTTTGATTTTAGAAATTTGGTAATGATGTTATTGTAAATCTCTAATTGACAATAATCACCACACATATTTAAATTTTATTATGATCAAAAATATATTTAAAATAATAGCAAAAAGGAGAAAGTTAAATTTCTATCTTATTTTATAATTTATTTGACTTCTATTACATATTTTCCTGTAGTATCAGTAATTATTTTAGAATTTATTAATTTTAGAGCACTACTCTTAAAGTTTACAAGTTTAGAAGTACTATAAATCAATTATAGTAGAAATTTTACAATGTTTTCTATCAGTTTGTAAGAGTTCAAGATTTTCTGGCAATTCCTTTAGAGATATCTCCTTGGTAATCATAGAAGTTAAATCCATTCCAGCTGCCATAGAAGTGATAACATTAGAAAAGATGCCGTGACCGGAATGACCTTGAGCTCCAATAATACGAGCTCTTTTGACTTGAAAATACTCTCCACATACTGGCATTTTTTGTTCAGCTCTTGCTACTATTACAACAGTACTATTAACCGCCTTACATTCCCAAATCGCATTTTGAATATCCTCTGTAACTATATGAGGTAATCCAGTTGCTTCAAGATATAAAGCAGCACCTTCACCATCAGTATATTCTTTCACTCTTTCTACGAAATCTTCTTCTTGAGGGTTAATCACATGATCAGCACCTAACTTTTTTGCTAATTTTGCTCTAGATTCATTAGGTTCAGATATAATACAGATTGCCGCCCCTGCAGTTTTTAAGATTTTAGTAGCTGCTATACCAATGGGTCCTCCTCCCAGAATTACAACATTCTCGCCGGGGCGAATTCCCCCACCTCTTTCAATAACTGCATTATAAGCGACAGATGTAGGTTCTACTAAACTTCCAGGTTTGTAAACATCATTATATTTCTTTTCTAATTTCTTCAAACTCCAACAAAGCTTTGATGGGACAGCTATGTATTCCGCAAATGCACCATCAATTGAGAACCCAATTTCTTGTAAACGTTCACAATGATTTGGGTATCCATCACAGCATGGTTTACATTCACCACACCATACCATTTCTTCCACAGTAACCGGTTCTCCTATTTCATAAAGTTTACCTGTTCTTTTATTTATTGCAGTACTTCCTATTTCGACAATTTCACCAGAAAATTCGTGCCCAAGTGTAACTGGAAAAGCTGTCAAACCTGGGTAGTAGATATATCCATCTTCATAAGTTTGATTCATATGAACATCAGAACCACAAATACCACATCTTTTAACCTTAATGAGTACTTCATTCGGTTTAATTTTAGGTTTATCTTTTTCAACAAATTCTACATTTGGATATCTCCAAACCTGCGAACCTAAATATGTTAATTTCCCTTTGATATCTTTAGAGCCAAGCTTAAATTCTGG
>JBHLKA010000109.1:0-9000 GCA_048887145.1 Candidatus Hodarchaeota archaeon | reverse complement strand
AATTTAATAAGTTTCCGGTTATGGTTAGAAGATGTTTCAGAGAAAAAAATGTATGAAAAATTAATTTATGAACTAAATATAGATTTTCTTAGTTTCTCTACTGATATTCAGCAGAATATAATTTCATTGCTTAAAACAAGTAATAAACTACTCAATGGCAAATTGGCTTTATATCTAAGGAAAATTGAAAATAAGAAAGGAATTAAATATAGAATCATTTCATCTCTAGGAGATATATATGCATATAATTTAGAGGATTTTAAAGGTAACTCCTTTATTCTTGATTTATTCAAGGAGAAACATGATTTCCCTCAAACTTACTATAGTATCGATGAAACTGAGTATACTAAAACCGATGAAATTATCAAAAAGAATAAAATCAAAGCTTGTTATGGGAAATTAATTAAATCTGGAGAGGCTTTTGATGATGCTCTCTGTGTTTTATATCAAAACAATCCTATTCTTACTAATCAAGATAAATTAGTGTTATTCTTAATTAGCGATGCAATTGAAATTGAAAAAAGAAGATGGGAGGTACAACAACAGTTAGAAGATCAAAATGAAAGGAAAGAAGAACAAATTAGGAAGTTAAGTGAAATAGATAAATTGAAAACTGATTTATTATCAAGAACATCACATGAGTTAAAAACTCCTCTAATTTCCATAAAGGGTTTTACAGAACTTCTATTAAATCTACATAAAAAAAAGTTGGATTCAGAAGTCCTTTCAATTATAGAAGAAATTAAGGAAGGAAGTAAACGTCTTGAAAATTATGTCAACGCAATAGTAGAAAGTTCCCAATTAGATCAAGGCTTGTTAAAATTAAATAGCTCAAAGGAAAATTTATCAGCTCTAATAAAAGATTGTGTAGCTCAATTAAAAGGTACAGCAAAATTAAGAAAACAGAAGATAAGTCTTAATATTAAGGAAAATTTAGAAACCATTTTTGACAAGGAAAAGATTTATGAAGTAATTTCGAATTTATTGATAAATGCTATAAAATACACTCCAGTGGAAGGAGATATCGAAATTCATTCTGATCAAAAAGATGGTTTTTATATAATTTCTATAAAAGATAATGGAATAGGCATAACCGAGAGCGAAAAGGAAAAATTGTTTACAAAATTTGGTAAAATTGAACGATATGGACAAGGATGGGATGTAGGTATCGAAGGAACAGGTTTAGGCTTGTACATTTCAAAAGAAATCATGGAATTACATGGTGGTAAAATATGGGTTGAGTCTGAAGGAAGAAATAAAGGAAGTACTTTTTATTTCTCTTTACCGAAATTATAATTAATAGTATGGAAAACATATACATTTCATTTTAATTTATTTTGAAAACATGCATTTTGAACTTCAGTTGGGTTAAAAAATTCCTTCCAATGGGGATAAAAAATTTTTCCAAAGGATTTATATAACTGGATTTCACTTTTGAAAAGGGTAGGATGATTAGTATGTTTAAGTAAATTTTTCATGGTTTGAATGATATTCAATAACTTGTCTCCAATTTCTCTTTCAATATAATAATATATATCACATAATAAAGGAAGCATATCCTCAAATCCAGGTTTGAAATGAGGATGTAAAAAAGATTGAAATCCGTGTATATAATGAAATTCAGGAGGTACATTCAGCAATCTTTGTTCTGATATTAATTTTTCCCAAATTTGCGTCATAGGATGTGGATGTAAATGGAGTATGGTATTAGCATCAGCTCCCAAATCGATCATTTTCTTAATATCGTCCCATACACTAATTTTAGTGTCAAAATCATATCCAATGATGTAATTAGGATTTGTCCAAATTCCATAATCGGATAATCGCTTTATTAGCGATTTAAAGTCAACTTTTAAATTTTTTGGGTAATTTTTATTAAAACTTTCTATACCAAAATTTACTAAATGAATTCTACCTGCAGATTTAGAAACCCTGTCTAAATCTAATTTATTTAACACTGAAGTTATACTATACACATAAAATGCAAAATCTCCTGAATCTTCTCTAAAGAGATCTATAAATTCGTACCACCATTTCAATTTATAAAGTGATGTCGGTTCCTCGAAGTATACGGTAATTTTATTCTTTTTCAGTTGATCTCGAAATTCTACTAATGCATCATGAATTTGTTGAGGACTAAAAAGTTCACCTGTGTATTGTTCTCCATATAAAATTGGTGTAGTACAAAAATCACATGAAAATGGACATCCCATTTTCGTGACTATTCTATACAATTCAGTAGGGAGTTCCTTATTTCCGTATCTCCAAAATAAACGACTTGGAGTTATGACTAGCTTTATAGGTCTCTTAATTTCCTCATTAAAGAGTTTACGTAAAAAAATTTCACCTCGTTCACCCATACAAACATAATCTACCAAATCTTTTGTTTGTTCAAACATAGCCCCCGGTCCACCAGCAATGGTTTTAATAGAGCTGTTATATTTTTTTACTGCTTGAGTACATTGTATAAAATTTGAATAGTCATTTGAAATGACGGAAAATCCAACATGGGTATATGAATCCTTTTCTAATTCAGAAATTAAGATTTCCGGATTAACAGGTTTATCAACAACCTTTGATGGAGTGTCTATATTTGCAGCTAAAAACCTTCCTTGAAGATTTACATCTTCAACCTCTAGACGAATATTTACATCATTGGGCCAATCTTTAAGTTGATCGAATATCTTGTCTTTCACCCATTCTTTCATTTCAGGATAAGATTTAAGTAACATTTCTTTATATTCAGATGGGCTTCTAAACAAAAATTCAGATGCAATACCCTTTCCAGCATAAACTTGTACAAGAAGAATTTTATTTTGGTTTCCCATAATCTTCTCTCATTATAATAATAAATAATATAAATTAAAAATGAATAATTTCAATTTCATTAACTTTTCATAATTTTTAATGTTTCTCCCTTAATTTTCATCAGATATGCTAAATAGTAAACTAAAAAGTAAGTTTTTGATGTTTAAGATATTATTTATAAAATATTCATAACCCACGACCAATTCCATAATATATTAAATAACCTGATGGTAATACAATAAAAGACATAAATCCCCAGATGAGTTTAAATAAAGGATCCTGCCAAGTATTGTATAAAATTAACCCGTAAAAGGAAAAAAAGAAACCGCAAATTCCAATAAGAAAGAATCTTAATTTTTTCCTTAAATCTCGATCCTCAAATAACTTATATAATTTTCTAAAATAAGTTAAAGAAGGTAATACAATAGTAAATGTAAAAAATAAATATAAAGTAATTAAAAATGGCCAACTATACTTAGGAGCATAATTAGTTTCTGAACTTATTGTAATACCTTCTGGAAAAAATAGAAGAAGTAAGAGTGAAATTATACCAAAAAGTAAAATTATGCTTATTTGTTTAATTGATTTTATACTTTGAGAAAATTTAAGAATATTATATATAAACGCTACTAAAAAAATTTGACCAAATAGGATACAATAGGCACCAAGGTTGTAAATAATTAATCCAGTAGGGGTTGCACTCATAAAGAAAAATATACCACTCAAAACCAATCCAATTCCAATTATAAAATAAAATAAACTAAGTGTAATTGTAGTTATGTCTATCTTTCTTTTGAGAATTTTAAATGCTAAATAAAAAAAAAGAACTAACACAAACGTCTGAACAACTAAAACAAGTGAGATTCTGAATATTTCAGGGTCTTGAAATAGCAATTAATATCAAACCTAAATAAGATTAATAAAATTTAAGAGCGTTATATTTAATTAATTTATAATTTATCTAATAATCTTATAAATATATAAACTTTCTAATTGTTAGAATTTATAGATTAATATAATAAGGAATAATTAATTCATCATAATTTATATTCTAAAATAAAATGGGTTCTAGTATGAACAGCTCCTAATGCTTTTGCTACTTCTGTATTAGCTATATTATCGCTTGCGACAGATCCTGAAGAATATCTAATTTTCTTTTTCCACATTAATAATGAAGTTGCTCCATACATTAATATAGTGAGTCCTTTTCTTCTATATTCTGGGTCAACAACCCAAGTATAATACACGATCGAATTATAATTCCCTTTCGAGTCTTTCCTAAATGGATTTGGGATATTAGCTCCACATGCTACTATTTTATCTTTGATCTTATCTTTTATAAAAAAAAACATAGATTCCGAACCATATTTAAAAACAAAGTCAGCATATGTTTCGAAAAAATCTTCTGCGCTTGGAGTAATTCTTGCAGATGAGGGTAAATTTTTTAATTGTAATTCTATAAATTTATCTTTTAATTGCATTAATTCATTCCAATCTCTTGGATTAAAATATTCATAGTCATTAAAATCATAATTTTTCAATTTCCAAGGATTTATTCTTGGCATATATCCTTCCCAGGTATTTTCTTCGTATTTTATTGAGAATCCCTTTTCGAAAAATCTCTCTTGATAAACAGAGGGATTTACTGGTTTACCTATAAATAGGCTTGTTAAACTCCCTTTTTTCATAAAACCCCATCCATAAATAATAGCAGGTATATTAATAGGTCCTCGAATTTCTTTATAACCATGTTCTTCTCCGTATTTAATTATTTGTTCAATCATTAAATCAATTTTATGAATCTCATGGTTTAAAACTCCAAAGTGTCCAAAATATAAAGTATCTCGGTTATCATGAAAAATCAAACTGTGTCCGACGGGATTACCATCTTCTTCTAGTAAAATTGATTTTGCATTGAAACACTCTAAGTCATGTAAAATATATTGATATAATTCTTTCAAAATAGGAATAACAGTGCCTAACTGCAAATAATTTAGAATATCATTTGTATCAAATAGAATCTTAATATTTAATTGTCTTTTTAAGGTTTGTTTAAACATTTTTATATTTGCTATTTAAATTCGAATCTAATTGGTTTCATTCTTAAATAATCATAACCATTAATATTTGGTGCCAATACTTTTTGTTTTATTTTTAAAATTCCGGCATAAATTATATCAAATGCAAGAAATGATGCATTGATTCTTACTATTGGAGATAACGATCGTGATGTTAGTTTTCCAGAAATCATATTGTCTACAGTTCCTTCTTCCCTATTATAAATATCTTTAATACCAGGGAATTGTAATAACTTAGACAATAAATTTTTTTTGATAGTTGATGATGTTTTTTTAGAGTTTATCATTTGTTTTATTGTCATATCTTTTGTTTTGAGTCCATAACAAGTTTCATAGTCTATGCTTTCTTGGTTAAACCACCACGTACATATATATGGAATAGCCCAAGCTTCAATCATTGGAATTTTATTCTTTTTACATGCTCTAGAAATTAGTATTGATATAATTGGGTCATCTAAAGTTAAGCTTGCAATATTAGTATTTTTTAATATATTGTAAATATTTTCTTCGTTTACATTATAATATTTTTGAATTTTTACCTCAGGATTTATTTGCATAGCCAATTTTTCGATATGCTCTACTTTATAATAGCCTAAGTCCTCTCTAGTGCAAATTTGGCGATTAAGATTTGATTCTTCGTATCTTTCATTATCACAAATTTTAAGATTTTCACACCCAATTCTTATTAGTTGTTCTACTAATGGTCCACCCAAACCTCCTAATCCAAAAACAGCAATGGATGTTTTTCTTAATTTTTCTTGTTCCTGAATTTTTATAAGACCAAGGTTTCTATTAATCTGATTCCAATAGGAATTTGACCATTGTCTCAAATTTTTTTTTTCAAACAAAATTAATCATTTTCATTTTATTTCTAATATTTACTAAAAATTAAAAAGTAACTGAATAAGAATTAACGGCATAAAAATATTAAGATCTAATGATTTCTGATTCTCCAATTAACTCTTTTTCAAAAATGTTGATATCATTAAGAAACTGTTCTGTTTCAGGAATAATTTTCATATTTTTATCAATTTTTCCCTTAAAGAAGTTAAATACAATATAATCCTCGAAAAAGTTTATATTTTTATTATATTTCCAACAAGGCACATAACCTCTTGGATTAAATCCTACATTAAGAAAAATTTTTTGGTGCCTTGGTTTATAAGAACTAACAAAACATTCAATATAATTAAGATCTTGTTTTTCAGCTAATTCCATTAAATTCTCTAAGAAAACAATTAATTCTTCTAAGTTAGAAACATTGTATTCTATTTTCTCAATGTTTTTACTATAAGGGTTAAGAATGAATTGGAAGCAAGAGTTTGTATTTGTAATAGAATATTTAATTTTTTGAAATCCAAATTTATCTTCTTTTACTTTTTTACTGATCAATGTCTTTATAATTTTTATTTTTTCTTGATCAACAGTAATTTCAGGATTTTCAACTATAGGAAGGCCCAGTTGAAACCTTTTATTTGTATAATTATAACAATTTAATACCTGCCTGATAATTTTAGGTTTTTCTTTAAATCGATAATCGCTTAAAACAATTTTGCTATATATAGCATGAAATATATCAGATTCAACTCTATTGAAAAATACATCTTTATTTGGTAAAAATGCAATTGGTTTCATGCCAATTAATGAGGTAAAAAATTGAGATATTGCTTCATTTGTACGCATTTCCCCATACCATAGAAATATGTTTTCCCTATATTTTTTCCATAAATAGGTAATACAACCAATAAAAGCTTTAAAAATATCTATTATTTTATGGTATTTCCTTTTAATCATAAAACCATGAAGAAATGCTCTTTTTTCCTTGAATTCCAAATCTGCACCAAAACATCCTACAATTTCATTTGCAGATGACTTAAATATAAACCATTCATAATTAGGATGGATAATCATATTTTTTACGGATTCTTTATCTTCCAGGTGTTTATAAGGGTACGTTCCTCTGTATATTTCTCTAAAAATATTAGCAATTTCTTCCGAATCTTCTGGTTTAGCTATTTCTACTATAGGACATACTTTTTCAGACGTGTAATAGAAGTCTAATTCAAAATCAAGATTTAATATATGTTTAAGATCTAAGTTTGATAGATATTGAAATTTTTCTAAAAACTCATCAATATTGATGATTTCTTTTTTTTTGAGACTTATACTATTTGATACCAAATTTATCCTTTTTTCCTAATTATTAGTAATATTTTTGCTTTTAGACCTTTTAAGCTTAATGCTTGAAATCTTTTTTTAGTTAATCAAAACTATAGTATAGAATTGAAATCTCAACTAGTTAAGATTACAATTTGTAAATATTTAAAATTTATTGTTTAAAATGAATCTTCGTGAAATTATAACAATATTTTGACTTTCTTTTCGATCTTAGATTACCATCCGAAAATCTAACTCATTTTCATATATTTAATTTGAAAAATAGGAAAATGCTTTATTTTTAATAAGCATCATTATACTTAATCAATTGAACCTTTGAATAAAATTTTTTTAAATCATCAAATCTAGAAATCATTTTTCGAAAAGGTTAAAATTATATAAAGGTCCATTGATAATTATTATAAAAAGATCATGTTCTAGTAAAAATGCAATTTAATACTTTTGAATTAGAAAGCAGCCTTAATCACGTTAATGAGTTATTACTTAATAAGGAAAATTTAAAAGCTATAAGATATCTTAAGGAACTTTTAGATGAAAATCCTTCAAATTATCAGGCTTGGCTCTTATTAGGTATTGCTAAGCGACGATTAGGAGCTTTAGATGAAGCAATTAATTGTTTTTTTACAGCTACCGAATTTAATCCCTCCTTACTTGAAGCTTGGGGTTTATTAACAATTACTTATTTAGAAAATGGCGAGAAAAATTTGGCAGAGAAAACTCTCGAGAAAGCAATTCAATCAAATCCAGAAGATAAGAAAATTCAATTTTATCACGAAAATTTAATTCGCCTATATGAAAAGTTTGGTCCTTTTTTCTAACTTAGTCTTGAAAAAATTCAGGATGGTTTCTTTCAATATTATTTAATGTTGAAACTAAATGATATAATAGCTTTTCATCTCGGTATTCATTAATAGTTTCAGATAGTCTGTCCAAAATCTCATTTGCGAGCTTGATATCTTCTTTACTATAGTTATGCGTTTTATTCTTGAAAATTAATTCAAATTCCTCTTCAAACCATCTAAGTTTCTGTTTGAACTCCCTCTTAATATCTTTGTAATCATCAAAATTTAGGGTCATACGTCTCCTCTGCATACCTCGTGAGGCTATTAAAAAACATATTAATAGGCTAACAATATAATCAAATTTTTTCTATTTAAACCTATTCTGAGTATTGATTTTTCTAATTAGTAATGTGAAAAAAGGGACTTTCACTTTGAAAAATATAGACGATTTTTCTAAGCTAATCATAACCCAGATTTATTTTAGAAAAATCTAAATAATCATATAGTATCTTGGGAGCAATATTTTTTATGTCGTTATGTTTAATAATTAATTTCTATTTAGTAAATATTCATTTATTCCTTAATTACGATTTTAAGAATTGGACTCCGAATTTTTTAAGAAATCATTATTTACTTAATTATATAAGATAAAATATTCTAAAAAAATCTCATAAATCTTACAAAATTTTCTGAAATTGACACGGTGGTTTTTATAAAAGAAGGAAATGGTGATTTTGAAAAACTAGAAATAGTGAAGAAATACTTTGGGCGAATTTTTAGCGTTTTATCCAAAGATGTGCGGTCAAAGTTGTTAAAATTACAATTATCAGAGAGTGAATTAAAAGAAATAAAAAAAGAATTAGCATTTTTACCTGAAGAGAAACAAAAAGAGTTTTTAAAAGAATTAACTAGAAAAAAATGAGTTAATTTTTTCCTATATTTTTTCCAATTAAGAAATTTTCTCAATAGAGAATTTTATTAAAAGAATAGATTTACAAGCATTTTTCCAATCAAAAAATTAACCTTATAAATTGGATAAATATAAGAATTAGTTCTAACAAATAATTTGATTATCAAACCTTAATACTAAATTTTTTATTAAAAATTACTTTTCACTTCATAAGATTATTATATAGAATTGTTTGATCAAACTA
>JBHLKA010000108.1:0-9221 GCA_048887145.1 Candidatus Hodarchaeota archaeon | reverse complement strand
CCATGCCTTAATTCTGAATATTTCTTCCAAGCCGCGCAAGCTGCCATAATTTCTGCAATACCAGCTTTATCATCGGCACCTAGTAAAGTAAGACCTTGTGATGTAACTATATCAAGACCAACATAATTCTTTAAATTCGGTGAATCATTGAAATCTAAAGTTAAATCTTTATTTTGAGTGAATCTTATTTCTTGACCATTGAAATTTCTATGTATAACAGGTTTTACATCTTTACCACTAACTACAGAGGCTGTATCTAGATGTGCTATAAAACCTATCTTTTTAACGTGTTCACACCCTTTGCTAGGTGGGAGATAAGCATAAACGAATCCCAAATCATCTTGAACAATACTGTCTAACCCAAGTTGTTTTAATTCTTCTACTAACAACTTTCCAAACTCTAATTGGGTTTTTGTCGAGGGAACAGTCTCTATAGCATCATCTGAACTAGACCAAACCTTAACATATCTCAAAAATCTTTCTAGAGCATCATTTAATAAAAATTCTTGAATTTGTTCTGATATAACCATTATAGTTCATTCTTATTCTTAAAAATATTATTGATAAATGTTCTATCTTTCTTTAAAATTGGGGTTAAAATTAATACTTTCCCCAAAATTGTTTGTTTTAATATTTTTTAAATATAATCGAAGTCTATGGTAAGTTAAAAAAGGAAAAAAAAAGAATTAGATTACCAAATCTCAAATTTATCATCTAATTTTAATCCAAATACAGTTAAATAGGGAATTAATAGATCCCATAAACTTGTTTCAGCATTTATAAAGATGACCATAATAATAATAGCTAACCAACCAGTCACATTTGGAAGACCTAAAAACTCTAAATTAGCATAAGCAAAAGCATCTGAGAATATTGTTAGAAAGAGTAAAGCATTAAACCACATCATGATTACAATTCTTAGTAGAACACCTAAAACGCTTGTTATGGCAAAATTTGAGATTTTCTTGATTTTTTGGCTATTTTTAATTCCCTCTTTAGTTTTATTTAGTTTTAATAGAAGCATTGGTATAACTATTAAAACGACTGTTGCAGAAAACTTCATTAAAGGTCCTATGGGTGCAAAAGGATCAAAAGGCATCAAACCTAAAGTTCCAATTACACAACATAACAATCCCGCTTTTGCACCAAATATAAAAAAGCACATTATCCATACGATTGAGACAGGATCTAAATAAGCAATACCCCACCCAGGAACTCTCGGAATAATTGGTGCTAATATTGCTGATAAAACTAGAGAGAGAGCTCCAAATGAGGCAGCTCCAGATATAGTAAGAGTTCTTTGAGAAGATTTAGATCTTACGAAGCTTTTCTCTTCCGCAGGTTTTATTTCTTCGGTTTCTTTCATTTTAGCTTCTCTTTTAAGCTTAGGAAAAATAATTTGTATTAATTGAAGTAACAAATACAATATTTAAAAAAATTTGGGTAGTAAAATCTTCTTAATTAAAATCCCAAAAGTGTCTTAAGTTGAAAAATTATTGAATAATTTTATAAGATTTATAATAATGGTATATATCCAACTTAAATCGTTGTAATTTTTATTGTTTATAATTATTCCAGTAACTAAATAAAAACTTGCATCTACTCATAAATGGAGAGATTATCAACCTCAAAAATTACTTTTCATTATTTTAATAATTTTTTTTCTTTTGAATCTAATTCTAACCATTCTGCTATCTCCTTTAGCTCTCTTCTTGAGCTTCTACAAAGTGTCCTTAAAAATGGGAGAAAATCCTGAATTATTTCCCTCTCAGAAATATCATATTTTTCTTGAATTTTTTCAGTAAATAATTTTTCAGTTGTAGTCAATGCAAAAAAACCAGAAGTTGTATATCGGGGAAAAGAGACTCTTCGAAATCCGGGTTTGGAAGATTTATCAGACTTAGATAAAGCTACACCTCCAGCAAAAAGATCATAGAAATAAGGTAAGAGTGACCAATATTGATTTCTCCTTATTCTCCCAAAAATTTCGTCTGCGATTGATAGATTATCATATGCATTGGTAATTTCATTCTTAAGATTAATAAAATTGGGTAGATTTTCATTCACCCATTTATAAAGAAAGTTATAATCAACATCAGATTTATCAGTTAGACCACGAGCTTCTTTAAGCGTTCTTACTTTTTGAAATAAATCTCTGATTATTATAAAAATTTCTTCATAGCTATCTCTATGTAATTTCAATATCAACTCTTTATATTCTTTATCTATAACCCCTTGACTTAATGCTTGTAAATCGTTAATGGTTCCTCTAAGATCTCCATTATTTTTTTCGATAATTAAATTTAAATCCTCCTCACTTAAATCAGAAATCTTCTCTTCTTTAAGTATTCTTTTCACTACTCTTAAAATTTCCTGAACTGAAAGAGGGTTAATCTCATACTTTTTGATTTTATTATAAATTGGTTGTAAATTCTGTTTATATTCATTTGAACATAAAATTATTGGAAATTGAGTGCTTTCAATTAGACTTAAAATAGTAGGTAATGCTCCTCGATCAGAAACTCCATAAATACCATCCACCTCATCAATAAGTATTAATTTGCGTTTACTTTCCACAATAAAATCCAATATTCCTTTAGTTTTCACAGTTTCTTTTAACTTAGCTTCTAATTTAGCTTTTGTTCTAGTATCGGAGGCATTAGTTTCAATGACCTGCATATTTAAATCATTGGCTAAAGCATAGACTATAGAAGTTTTACCAATCCCTGGAGGACCCTCAAGAAGGATTGCTACTTTTTCTGGAGCAAGTTTAATTTCTGCTTTTTGTTCTTTTTCAAGATGAATTCGATTAAATTGTCTAATTTTTCTATTCGTATTATTAATTTGCTCTATTTCTTTAAAAAAATCATTGATGAAATTTTTTAAATCCTCATCTAATTTTACTTTATGGCCTTTAACTTTAGCTGTCGGTAAAGCCATATCACTAATAGATTGAGGTCGGTATTTTTCTACCCAGGGAATATTTCTTTTAAACTTGCTTGCCACTAAATCACCTAATAAATTCTGAAAAATAACAAATTTTAGCTATTAGATTAGAGACTTGAATATCTGAATCCAAACCATCAATTGCTCTAAAATCTGCGTTCGCGATTAAATCAATTAATTTGCACTTGCTAAAAATGCTAAGTGGTAGCTTTAATAACTCATTGAGTAATAATTCAAAAATTTCATGAGGTGAATATCTGTAATTAGCTTGAATATTACGAGATAATTCTCTTGCTTTTGAAAAATCTCCCTTAAAGGATAATAATAATAAATTTCTAATTAATTCGTTTTGGGAGCTAATTAAATTATCATATAATCTATTTAGATCAACACTTTTTGTATTTATACTACTTAGTTGCAATAGATCAATAGCATTAGATATTTTACCCTCGGAAATTCTATAAAGTAATTCAATCGTTTCATTTTCAACGATTAATGATTCATTATTAGCAATATCAAGAATTAGATTTTTAAACGAAGTATAGTTAACTGGAGAAATTATTAGAAGTTGGCAGCGACTAATAATTGGGTCTATAACACTTGAAATGTTAGTTGTGATTAAAATCATACGGCAGTTAGTACCATAACTCTCCATTAAACGCCGAAATCCTTGCTGATTTGAACCTAATGCTTCAAAATTTTTTATTATTAAGATTTTAAATGGTGCTCCTCCTAATACTTTTAATTGGATAAATGGTTTAATTTTCACTTGTAAAAATGCTGGAGTGGTAATTGTCCTTCCTGCTAAGCTCCCAATTTTACTTGTTGATACATATGCCTCAGTACGAGCTTGTTTCCTTTCTTCACTTGTCAGAGGTATATCTGCGTATACTATCCTGAAATTTGGATTAAATAAATCTCCTAAAAATGCTTTTGAAAATAATCTAGCTATAGTGGTTTTTCCAATGCCCTCTGGTCCAACAAATAAGAGGTGAGGAAAGTTGTTTGATTTAATAAAATTGTTTAACCTTCCTTTTAATTCCTCCCTTCCACATATTTGTCCTATTGTGTTTGGTAAATATTTAACACGCCAAATCGGAATTTCTTTACTCAATCAAAACACTTTAAAAAGCTAATTATTAATACATTTGATTATTTCAGCAATAAGAGAGGCTAATTGAATATTATTATCTCCACCTTGACTTATGCGATAATCAATAGTACCGATATATGATAATATCAAAGTCAAATTTTGATGATTAATCTTAAGTTCAGGAATGATCTTTATTAATTGTTTAATGAAATTACGGCTATCAAAATTGCTTACACCCTCAATAATTTCTTTAGAACCTTTAAAATCCTTAGCTTTAATGGTGTAAATTAATTTATCTAAAGTTATATTATCTAAGAAACCTGATATTCTTAAAATTTCATTCAGATCTAAATTCTCTATTAATTCAAGTGCGACAGACATTTGTAGAGTATTAATTGCCCTCCTTAAATCACCACCAGATATAAAGAAAAGCGTTTTGTAGAAAATCTCTTGCTTATCCTGCGGAAATTTAATTTTTTCTTGTTTAACAATATATTTTAATCTTTCAATTACTTTATTTTCAGGTAGATTAACAAATCTAAATACAGCACATCTAGAAACAATCGGATCAATAATTCGATTAATATAATTACATAATAATATAAATTTAACATTGCTAGACGCTTGTTCTATTATTCTCCTAAGAGCCTGTTGAACTTGACCCGGGATATTATCTGCCTCATCTAGGATTATAAATTTTAAAGAATTTTCGTCAATTATCATTTTTTGACTTACAAAATCTTTAATTACGCTTCTAACATAATCCATTCTAACTGTATCTGAAGCGTTTAATTCAAGCACATTTCTAGAATATTTCTCCCCCTTAATCATCTCCCTTGCAATAATTAATGCAGTGCTTGTTTTTCCAGTGCCAGCTGGTCCAGAAAAAATCAAGTGAGGCATATTTCCGGAATTAGTGAACTTACGTAAATTATTTACAGCTATATTTTGACTAACAATTTCATCGAATGTCCTTGGCCTGTACTTTTCTACCCAGGGTCTTTCTAATTTATTCACATTTATAACTTTTTAATATTATTTAATTAATCTCCAAATTTTTCTTTAGATAAATCTAATTCTAAAACTTCATAAACCTTTTTGAAATGCATTTTAGAATAAAGGTTGGCTGCTACTTTAGCTTTTTCTTTAATATTCACCTTAACTTTCTCAACTTTGATTTTTTTTAAATGTTCAATAGCTTTTTTTATAAGCAATTCTCCAATACCTTTTCCTCGATATTGCTCCTTAAGAAATACTTGTTTAATATATCCTTCAGAAGTTCCAAAAGGATCAATTCTTAATTCAGCAACAATCATACCTATAACTTCATCGTCTTTATCTTCATCAATAGCGATAAGTATTCCATGTCTTTGCAGTTTGTCATAAATCCTTCTAGAAATACCCCAATCAAATCTTTTTGGATCAAATTCTTGGCCCAACCCTTCTACAAGCTGCCTAGTAAGTTTTCGTAATGCATCAATTTGTTCAGGACTGGCAAGATCTATTTTTATTGACATTTTTTTTCTTTTCTTTTATAGATAATAAAATATTATATAATCCTTCAAAATTTAAATTTACTTGACTTTTAATTAATAAATATGTTGATCTTATTTTCTAATCTTTTCTAAATTTTAATTTTTTCAGATAATTAATTATATCAAATTTAATAACTCAATCAAAAAGTTTATAGAAAATAAGAAAAAGAAAATTACTAGAAATACAATAATTTTGGATTAACTATTCATCGAGCAGATACGCCATCCCAAGCTTTTACTTCAGGATCTTCATAACCACATACTGCGCACTTTTGGTTAACTTCCCATGCTTCTAAGGCTGGATGTACCCGTGTAAATAATGATCCACATTGTTGGCAAATCAAATACTTTGCACCACAGCTATCACACATTTTTAATTGTCCTTTTTCAACGAATCTAAATGTTCTGGCCATCCACTCGTCATGTACGAGTCGAAATGATTCACTACCGCACTGTTGGCAATGTTTGCCGTCAAAATCCTCAGTCATTTTTTCTCCTCAGTTTTATTAATTTGAATTAATAACAACTGTTCTATAAATTATTAATAGAGTACATCTTTTAAAATTAAATGATTTAAATATTTAATTTACAATAAAATAGAAAATAATTTAAAAATAAATGAATTTACATTTCAAGCTTCTTAGTAGAATTAACTTTTGTCCCTTTAGGATTAACTTTTTCAACTTCTCCAATTAATTGAAAAACCTTATCATCATTTAAAGCTTCACTGAATTTAATTAACATTTCTTTCGATCCAACGAATAATCCTTTGCGTTTCATGGGTGATCCATCATCTTTTAATGGATTAACCTCTAAAAATAATAATGCTGGTCTTGTTTTAGTTGCAGGGACTTTAACTACATACACTCCTGGAACTGGGGTTTCCATTTTTTCCCAATCGGCGCCTTTGGCTAAATGATCTTTTAATTGATTTTGAATACTCGACATTTTTATCCTTTCCTTATAATTTAGTTGATGTTACATGTTACATATAACATCATAAATATATATTTTTCTAAAAAAATATTTAATTATTTCAATTAAATGGTCTAAAATTAGAAAAATATTATCCAAATTTAAGTAATTTTCATTTTAAATAGTGTTGGCTTTTTTGTCGGATTCCTGGGGGTCGTTTTCCATTGAAAACTTTATATATGAGCGTGATAATAATATAATACGTCAGTAATATCAATTATAAATAAATAGATATATTAATGTGAAAATTTATGAGGCTAATCTCAGTTAATTTGCCAGAATCATATTTGAAAGTTTTAGAGGTACTGGTTGCCGAAGGTAAGTTCCCAAATCGCTCAGAGGCTATACGAGTGGGGATTAGAGATTTAATAAAAACAGAATATCTTATAGAAAAATCTGTAAAAAGGAATGTTGAACCTAGTATTATCCAAACAGATATAGAAAATCAAATACAAGAACTAATATAATTTTCTTTTTTTTATTTTTTTATAATTCAATTAAATAAATTACTTTTTTTCCAATAAGGCCTTTATTTTTTTTCTACGTTCGGCTCTTCGAGCAGCAATTTTTATTCTCAGATTATCTTCTTCAACATCAGCTTTTCCAATTTTCACTTTCTCTTCTGGTTCCACTTTAATCCCTAATTCTTTCTTAAAAGCATTAATTTTCTCTTTAATTATAGGAGTATATTTTTTTCCAATAATCGTCTCTTTTAAATTGAATTTAGCTTCATTTAGTTCTGAAATGGCTTTCATAAATTGATTTTCTGATAAAGATATCTGTGCTCTATCTAAAGCTTCATAAGCAATTTTAAATTTCTCCCTATTTTCATTACTCTCAACATCATCTACAGTAATTAAAGGGACTTGACTAGCATTCTTTAATACCTCAATTTGTTTATTTATTTGTTTTATCTGTTTATTTTGACCAATTTTTTCTAATTTTCTAATAAGCTTTTTGAATTTCAAGATTGCTTCGTTATATTTCAAATCTTTTATAATAATATTTGCCTCATCTAGTTTTTGTTGGATAGCTAGTTCTCTTTGCTTCTTTTTTTCTTCTTTTTTAACTTTTTCAAGTTCTTTACGTTTTTCTTCAGCCTCCTTTAATAAAACTTCAAGCTCTTTTTCTTCTTCTAGTTTCCTTTTTTGCATGGCTCTGATTTTTTCTGTTTGTTTCATTTCCTTTTTAAGAATAAATAAAAGATCATTATTAATACGGCTGACCTCATGAATCCAACCAATTTTTTCAAAGAGATTTCTTCCCATAATATACTTTTCATATGCTTCCTCAAATTTCTTTATATTTTTTAACGCAGTTCCATCTTCTAATAACCCGTATGCTTTTTCTGATACTTCTTTTTCATATTCTTGTTGTTGTTGTATTGTTAATATCTCTTTTCTTCTTTTTTCTTCTTGTAAGTCTTTGAGATCTTGAGCTCTTGTAATCTGCTCCTCCAATTGAGCTTCTAATCTCAACCTTTCCTCTTCTTTTTGTCTTAAAATCTTCTTTTCTGTTTCAATAGCCTCTTGCTTTTTTTTGATTACTTTTATTGATTCATTTACCATCCGCTTTCCTTCTGGCCAATTAATTTCATCAAAAATTTTTTCACTATCTCTATAAAATCTTATAGCTTTCTCAAATTTATTATGCTTCATTTCTTTTTTAGCTAAATCCATAAAATTGAATGCTTGCTCCTTTTTTGCTTCATACTCTAAAGCTTGCTTTCTTTTTAATTCAAGCGATTGTGTTTTTTGCTTCAATAATTCAGCTTCAGCTTCTCGTGCTAATTGGGCTTCTAACTTTCTTTTTGCTTGCTCTTTTTCTTCTTGTTCTAATTTTTGAGCTTCTAAAGCTCTTAATCTATTATCTGCTTCTAACTTTTCTTTATAATAATTAATTGAATTAGTTAATTGACCCGCTTGTTCATTCCATCCTATTTCTTCAAACTGTTTTTTCGCATCAATATATATATCAATTATTTCTTGAAATGGGGAAACCGTACTTAATATTCCATCCTTTTTTTTAACTTCATATTCCTGGGCCAATCTCTCAGCTTTATTGATTAAATTAAATATAGTTTCAGAATCTTTAGTCTTCTCTTTCTTAAGCTTTTCAAAGGCGATAATTTTTTGTTCTCTAGCAAATGGTACATGTTCAGGAATGTATTTTAACCTTGCTTCTTCTAATTTTGCTTTTTCTAATTTTTCTTTCTCAATTTCTCTTAAATTATCATCTCTTGCTTTCTTTTCTTTGTAAAAGTTGATTGTGTTGAGTAGTCTATGTGCTTCTTCTGCCCATCCTACTTGCTTAAATAGATTCCTTGCTTTATCATAATTAGAAATCGCTTTATCATAAGGACTTTGGTAAATAAGAATATCTTTTTTCAAGCTTAATTCATAACTTTTTACTTCATTCTCTGCCTCATTTATAAGAGTCATTGCTTCATCTAATAACTGTTCATGCTGTGTATCTCTCTTTTCTTTTTCTTCTAATTTATCCATTTCTGATAGTTTAACCCCTTTAGGTTTCTTAAATGATTCTTTAAACTCCTGCTCTTTTCTTACTTTCTCTACTTCTAATTCACGTAAATTCTTATCTTTTTTTAATTTTTCTTGGTAAAGTATAATTTGATTAGTATAGATTTTTGCTTCCTCAGTCCAACCTTTTGC
>JBHLKA010000107.1:0-9228 GCA_048887145.1 Candidatus Hodarchaeota archaeon | reverse complement strand
TGTAAGGGTTCTGGTGAAGATGTAAAAGTTATGGTTGAGCGGATAGGAAATAAGGTTGGAATTACTGTTGCAGCTGCTATGGTAAGCAAATACGTTAATGATATTGATGAATATGTGAGTTATACTAATCAAGTTAAAGAAGCTGTACTAAACCTAGCATCAAGAACCATTCCAGAGCGCGAAGTATCCTGTCAAATAAATGTAGCCGATATTTTAGAGAAAGGTTTAATATATTTAACCATAACTGGGACTAGTGCTGAAGCGGGAGATGATGGCGAGGTAGGAAGGGGTAATCGTTCAAACGGATTAATAACACCATGTAGACCAATGAGTTTAGAAGCAGTTTGTGGTAAAAATCCAATTAATCATGTAGGAAAGATTTACAATATTGCAGCAACTAATATTGCCCGGGAAATTTATAATAGGGGTGAAGGAGATATAGTTGAATGTCATGTTAAACTTTTATCACAGATAGGAAGACCTATAACTGATCCTTGGATAAACTCAATAACTTTAATCCCAGCAAGTAATGCAAATTTTTCAAGTATGGAAAAAATAGCTAGTGAAGTAGTTGAAGAATTTTTATCAAAAGAACACCTAATTGAGTTAAGAAAGCGGTTAATTGATGGTGAAGAGCAAGTGTTTTAAAAGCTTATCAGTGATTAAATACCATTATTTTTTTATTCTTTTTACTTTTATTATTTAGAAAAATTAGAATTATCAATTTTAATGAATTTGTGAAGATTTTTTGAGTTTAGAGAGATGGTTAAAACCAGACAAGGAAGCCAAGAAAACTGAAGTTAAGAAAGATAAAATAGTAGAAAAAGGAAGTAAAACTCAATCTACGAAAGTTTCGACTCAAAAATTAGTAGCCTCTAAGTTTAATAAGTATGTTTTAGTCTGTACAAGAGCTAAGTGCAAATACCAAAAGACAATTATGAAGAAGGCTCTTTCAGATAAAGATAAAACCTGCCCTAAATGTAAAAGTAAAATGAAAATAAAGTAAGTTTATTTCTTAGAATTAATCTTTTATAGGTTCAAGACTTTCAATATTGAACCTTGTTTCACAATTAGGACATCGATCTTTTTTCTTGGAGTACTTTAATAAAAGATATATTAAAAATCCTAAACCAAATGTAAGTAGAACCATAAAACATAAAACTTCATGATATATATGATCAAAATTTTTCCTTCTTAGCTCTACTTCACGTTCACAAGTAGGACAGTAGACTTTTTTACCCGTTTAAACCCACTTCTTTATAATGGTTTAGCTTAATAATTAAAATGAATAATTAGTAATTTAATTTTTTGAAAAAAGAACTATTTTACATTAAGGATTTTAAAAATTAGTTAAATTTAAGGTAAGTTAGTTAAATAAAGTCTTATTCTTCCTTTTTCTTTTTCGTTAGATCAGTTAAAATATTCCAAGTACCCTTTACGCCTAAATTCTTCAACTTTTCTCTTTCTTGTTCTAAATTTTCTTGGTCATTATTTTGATCTTCACTCATAATTTTAAAGTGTTAAGTTTTTAAATTTTATTTATACCTTAAAAATATAGCTTATCTATATAAATAGATAATATAACCTTGATTTAAATTTAGGCTTAATATTATTAATATTAAATTTTATATCAATAGTAAAATCATAAATTTTAATTTAATATTTTTTCCAGGTAATATAGGTATGGCTATATGTTATCATTGTGGGAGAGAGATATCTGATCTCTATTATTGCAGCAAGTGTGGTCAAAATTATTGTTCATTACATAGAGAACCTGTCGATCATGAATGTAAGATCGTGATTGAAAGCTTGAGATTGCAACAGACTCCACTAAATTCTACATATACTGATACTCCTCAAATAATTTCAGCACATTCTACTCAAGGAATTATAGATCCCTCAGATTCATTAGTAAGAGGCACAGTGGATGGAACTTATACGTGGTATCGCCAAGAAAAACAAATTCCCGATAATGCTTTTGATCCAGATTCAGGGATTGAATTTAAGGGAATACTTTTAGCACATAAATCGGAAATTATACATTTCTTAATAGGTGTTGTTTTGATCTTTATTATTGGTATAATATCATTTTATAAAATTGTTTATACTGGCTATATCTGGGCTTTATTTATGTTAGCAGGTTTCTATGCAACAGCTTTCTTTTTTCATGAATTGGGGCATCGTCAAGTAGCAAAACATTTTGGGCTCCAAACAAAATTTAGATTACTTACATTTGGTATGCTTTTAACGGGTATTACTTTAGCTATGGGACTATTTTCACTGATTACACTATCAGACCCACTACCCGGATTAGCATTACCAGGGGCAGTTGTCGTTTTGGGATTGGATACAGTAAATAGAAAAACTGGTTTATGTAAAGCAGCCGGTCCTTTAGTTAATTTGATATATGGTTCAATTCTTTTGATAATTTCTTTTCTTATTCCAATTTATCCTTTGAACTATTTCATTCTAATTGCTGCATATTTTAATTTTATGCTTGGAGCTTTTAACATGCTACCATTTGGAATTTTAGATGGCCAGAATATCTGGAAATGGAATAAAAAAATCTATTTACTCTTAATGACTTCGTTATTGGTTTTATTAATAATTACCCTAATAATTATTTATGCTTAACTTGAGACGAATCCAGATATTACTAACTATTAAAAATTTATAAGTCTTAATCAAAAGAATTATGAAGCAAGAAACTTTTTTATACTCGTAATAAGATTTTTTCTTAATAATATCAATAAAAATGAGATAAAAATGACTTACTGTGAAAACTGTGGAGATAAAATTGGTTATTTACCATTTAAATGCAAATATTGTGGTGGAACATTTTGTAAAAAACATAGATTACCCGAAAATCATCAATGTTCTTTTGAATTAAAACATATACCTCTGACTCCTATTGATAGGAAGGAAATTCCAGTTGATTATAAATATTCAGGACAAGCTATTTCTCAAGATGTTGAATATAAAGCTTCTAAGGAGTTAAAGAAATATCTAAAAAGACAAGAGAAACAAGCAAGATATACTCTAAAAAAGCAGAAGATATCTCGAATTCAATCAACTCAATATATAGGAACTAAAATTTTGATTATTATGATTATATCTTTTTCAATATTAGGTTTAATTTTTATGAGCCTTAATATTGGAGAATATATCTATTTAAGCTTAAATGCTCTTGTTACCAAATATACATATCATACTCTTATCACCTCTCTTTTTATTAACCCAATTGACCTACTTAATCCATTCTTCATGTTTACAATAATTTTAATTTTTATAATGTTATTTATCACTTACATGATCGCCAGAATTATAGAAATAAGTAAAGGGACAAAATTTTTATTCCAACTCTTCTTTTTTAGTGGAATTTTCTCGATAATATTTTATTTTCTTTTAAGACTTGCTTTAATAACTATTTATCCAATAGATTTAACTTTTTATGATGGAGTTGGTTTAGTGTGGGGTGGAATATATGGCATAATTTCTTACACTATTTTTCCAGCTATGCAAAGAGATTTAACAGGAATAGTTGCGATAATTCCCATAAGAATGAAAGGAAGATCGTTTTTACTTATTATAATTTTGTTCAGATTAATTCCAGGGATATTATATGGATTATTTTACCATCCCATATACTTCTTATTTTATTTACCTGAATTAGGAGGAATATTAGGTTCATATCTAGTATTTAAATATCAATTATTTACTCGCTAATCTAGAATAAAATACTCTCAAAATGTTATGCCCAAAGAAAAAACGATTAGAATTATTGAATTAAACGAAGATTTAATTTTAAACAATGAAAGATTAGCTGAAGAAAATAAGCAATTGTTTAAACAATATAATATTCGATCATTTGACGTAGTGGGGGCAATTGGCGCTGGCAAAACCGCATTAATCGAAGCGTTGGTTGAAATTCTTTCAAAAGAAAAGAGCATTTTAGTATTAAATGGAGATGTTACAACCAGAGTGGATGCGGATCGTATTGAAAAACATGGAGTTAAAACTATACAGATTAACACTGGAAGAGAATGTGCCTTAAATTCCTACCATATTTCTCAAGTCATTAAAAATCAGGATTTAAGTAGATATAACGTTGTTTTCATAGAAAATGTGGGTAACCTAATTTGTCCATCCGATTTTATCTTAGGAGCAGAAAAAAGAATTTGTGTTGTATCTATTACTGAGGGTGAATGGGTTATTGAAAAACATCCTATGCTTTTTAAGATGTCAGATATCGCTGTAATCAATAAGATCGATTTATTAGATGTTGTGGATGTTAATATTGATAAAATGGTAAAGGATGCAAAAATAATAAATCCAAATCTTAAAATAATCAAAACCAGTGCAATAACTGGAGAAGGAATACCCGAATTAACCAAAATATTGTTTTGAAATTAATTATAAGATGGTTGATTACGTTTTTTTTAAATTAAGAATAAAAATAAAAGAATATATTATTAATTAATAATAAAAATACTGATTTACAATGTCACTAAGACAATATAATACTGAATTACAAAGTTTATTGGATAGAATCGTTAAGGTATATCTGGATAAAGATAAATTTTTTGTTGGAACCCTTAAAGGTGTCTCCGAAACCCTAGACCTTATACTAACGAATGCAAAGAACGAAAAAAATAAGCTATTTCCTAAAATATTGATTAGGGGGAGATATTATAATTATGTTACAGTCGAAGAAGAACCTTTTCCTATGCAAGCTTTAGCAGATAGAATTGCTACTATTTTTTCAAAAGGACATGTAAATTATATTGAGGATCAAAATGTTATATCTATTTTAAATGGAAAGATACTTGTAGACGAAAATGGTGTTAGGGGAACAGGACCATCTGCTGAACGTGTCAAAAAAATTTTTGAACAATTTAAATTAGATATTGAAAGTTCTTAAATTAATTTCTTTTTTTTTTATTTTTTAACAAATATTTAATTTGTAAAAATGTCTAAAAGATTTTTTAAATCTAAGTCTTGAATTATATTTTTCATAAGTGCTTTACCCAAAGGACTTACAACTATAGCACCTAAATCTTCTATTTTTATTAAATAATCATTTTTAAGCAAAAATTCTATATCAGACTCCCACACTTCAGAAAAAATTTCTTTTAAATCCTTAATTTTTAAATTATCATCGACCTCTTTACTCATAGCTATAAGTAAAGCTAGCGTTCCATATTGGGAAGGTGAAATAGTATCATCCTTTCCTTCAGATGTTAGAATATAGTATGTATCGTTTTGTAATTTTGATTTAATAAATTCAAAACCTATATTTTTTAAATTCAGATAAATTTTACTCATAATTTTCTCAAAATTAAAATTTTTTGATAAATTCTGTAGATCCTCTTCTCTAATCATTTTTCGTGGTTGGGTTAAAATTAATTTTGTAATTAATTTAACAGTTGCTTCAAATTCATTATCTTCCATATTTCCATCTCTCTTAAATTTCAATTATTTTTACGTTTTTAATTTCCTTTTTAATTTCAATGTTTGACATTATGAATATTAAATTAAAATCTTTCAAATTCTCATTACTTTTAAATATGGGTAAAATCTTTCTGATTGTTCTTAAAATAGAACCACTTTTATTATATTCCTTTGGAATAAATAGATTTGAAAAAGTAAGGTTCTTTTCATTTAAAACAATATTTATTGAAATATATAACACTACTATAAGAAAAACCTTTTCGGGAGTTGTTAATTCATTAAATTTTATTTTATCTTTATTATTTCGTTTAAAAAGAGAATTTATGAAAAATTTAGTATTTGTTTTATCAATAAGGATTTGAAATTTTATTATTAAATTAATTTCTGACAGCATAATGTTCAATATTATTTCTAAATCATCCAAAATGAGCTCAAATTTCTGATAATTCTCAAAAGCCTTTAAGAATTTTTTCTTGTTTGAATTAATATCTAATTTATTAAATTCTTGAGTAAATTGTTTATAAAAAATCTCTAATTTCTCTTGGATAAAAGAAAAATCTTGATTATTTTTGATAGAATCGAAATTCTCTGACTTTTTTATCTCGGTCAATTCTTTATCAACCTTCTTTATATCTTCATCAATTTGGCTTAGAGGTCTTAGTGTTTTTAAATCTGTTGTATACTTTTCTTTGATCAAATCTTTATCAGTTTCTTCTATTTTTTTTTTTAACTCTAATTGTAATTCTTCAGCTTTTTCCTCGTCTCTTTTAATTAAGTTTAATAGTTTTTCATAATCGGTTTTATAAATTTCATATTTAGGATTTATTTTTTCTAGTTTTAATTTAGTTATTTCTTTTTTAGACTCTATTTGCTTAATACTATATGAAATATCCTTCGCTTTTAGTTGTAGTTTACGAATCTTTTCTGAATTTGGAATGTTAATCTCAATGCCTAACTTTTTTAAATCTCCATCTTCATCCAATGATGTTAAGTCTTCAGTTTTACGCGAAATTTTATTAATTTGGGTAAAACATACCTTCTTTTGATTATTTAAATTTTTAATTTCTAAACTATAATTTTCTATATTTTTATTAATTTGATCAACTTGGTTTTTGTGGTGATAATAATCTTCCTCTAAGTATTTAGCCCTTTTTTTATTACCTTCTATAGATTTATTTAACTTTTTCAATAAATCTGAAATTGCCATTAAATCGCTTGACTTTTTGTAATTTTTTGCTATTTCCAATTCTAATTTTAATTTTTCTTTTTTCTTCTCTAATATCTTAAGTTTTGTAGTTAACATTAATAACTCTAAAATATCATTATACTCAGATAAAAGCTCTACATTACTTTTTATAACTTTATATTGATTATCAATACATTTGAGAAGATTTAGAGCTTTGTCTAAATCTTCAAACCTGTTTGTATTTTTATTTATTATGTTAAGAAAATTTTCAAGAGGAATTAAATTTAAATCATCACACAATTCTAAAAATCTATTAATTTGATATTCTTCTATCGCATTAATATTGAATTTGCCTTTTATGAGGGTGAAATGGTCTTTAATGAATATTTTTTCAGAACCTAGAGTTATTGTAAAATTATTTTCCTGAATTTTGAACTCACTTTAATAGTTTTTTATTTTTCTTCAAAATGTTTTTTGAATTTTTTATATTCCGCCGCCTTCTTTTTTTTCCTTTCGCGAATTAACTCTAAGGGGTCTTTATTTTCATTTTCATTGATTAAATGATTTTCATGGAAAGATTTTTCAAATTTAGATTTAAATTCCTCAATTTTTTTGGAGACATCTTCCGGTATTTCGATTTCATTAAGATCTTTAGGTTTAAGAGTGATATCTTCCAACTTTTCCCTTTTCTTCCTTCGTCTCAATCTTTCAAATTCACTCTCAGATAAATTCAAATAATTCTGATAACCTTCTTGCTGTTCTTTTTGTTTTTTTTTTAATTTTTCAATCTCTTCTTTTTCTTTAGCTTTTTGAATAATTTTTTTTTGTATTTTTAAATCTTCTTTTGAAAGATTACGTTCCATTTCTTGGATAAATTCAACAAATCCCAAATTTGTATCTTTTAAAAATGCTTTTTTATAATTTTCTATCAATTTAACATCTGTATCTTTAGGAATTTCACTCAATTTCTTATTAAATTTCTCATTAATTAATATTTTATAGAAATTAGATACTTTTTTTATCGTATTTAAAAAAATTGAATATTGATTCAATGAATCTAATATATCTAACCATTGCTTTAATTCAATTGAGGGGATAAATGATAATTTATCAATAAGCTTACATACTTGTTTATTCTCGATTAATGTTACTCCAATATTTTTTGTAATCTTTTCATTTATTTTTGCTATTCTTAATTTCTCTTTAAATGCTTCCTTATATTTATTTATAAGTTTATCCTGATAAAAAAAATAGGTATTTAAATTTTCTTTTGAAATTTTAATTAACTGATTATGTAAATTTTCTATATTAACAATTAGGTTTTGAAATTGGTTCACTATGTCACTTTTATTAATAGATTCTATTAATTTATCTTTATCTTGAATTAGTTTATTTTTAAGATTATTCAATTTATTGATTTTTGCCTGAAGATCTTCTATTGGTAAGGTCAATTCCTTAATTTTATCGAGATTAAATAAAGTGGTGTTCATATTTTCTAACAAACAAATTTGAATAATTAATTTAATAAATTTTAAAATTTGAGTTTAAATTTCTGGAGGACCCTCAATTTTTTCTATTCTATTACGTGATCTACTAGAAATTTGTTTAATATTGCTTAAAATATTTTGACGATCAACATGAATAGCTGTTCCACCTACTAATTTCAATGCTTCATAAAACATATCATAAGTTAAAATTTCTGTGTTCATAGCCTTCAATAGAGAAACCTTTGTGCCTCTTTCAATATCAGAACCCGAATATCCATGAGTTAGTTTTAAAATTCCATCTATCTTACTTTTTTTAATTATTTCATTCCATAAGATTTCATTATCAAATTCCGCTATTTGATGACCAATTTTACGTTTTATATCTTTTTCAAAAGATTGAATCTCTTTATATTCATTTTCTAAGTTGGTAAAAATTGACTCATCAACACCAATTTTAGCATTTTTTATCTTATTTAAAAATGACTCAATTATTTTTTTTCTTAAATGGAAATCAGGAAAATCAAATCGAAGATGAAATGTGAATCTCCTCCAAATAGCAGAATCTAATTGGTTTTGATGGTTAGTAGCTCCAAAAATAGCAAGTGGGACTCCTTCATAGTTAATTCTATCGATAACTTGTAAAAAAGATATGACAGCTCTCTTAATTTCACCTACTTCATGAATATTGGAGCGTTCAGATCCGATTGCATCAATTTCATCAAAAAATAATATAAAAGATGCTCTTTCACGAGCAATTTCAGCAGCTAAATCAACAACTCTTCTTATTTGTTTAATAGTGTCTCCCAATAGAGGTGATACAAGGCGATCAGTTTCAACTACACATATTGGTATTTTATATTTCTTAGCAAAACCTCTTGTTAAGGAAGTTTTACCTGTACCAGGGGGTCCATATAGGAGAACTGTAAGACTGGGATTTAATTTAGTTTCTTTTAATTGTTCTGTAAAATCGTCATACTTTTTTAAAGCTTTGAAAAAATCATCTAAAATTTCCTTTTTTACCTCATTTCCTAATATATCTTCTACACTTTCTTTAATATCATTAGGAAAGTAAACAGCTCCATATTTACCTATACGGTCTTTAAT
>JBHLKA010000106.1:0-9289 GCA_048887145.1 Candidatus Hodarchaeota archaeon | reverse complement strand
GCTAAAAAAACTATTATAATATGCGAAAAACTTGTTGAAACGGAAGATATTAGGCATTTACCCGGAAAAGCTCAATTACCATTGCAAACTACGACAGCTGTAGTGAAATCTCCTTTTGGGGCTCATCCTACTAGTTGCTATCCTTTATATACTTTTGATCCTCTTCATATTCAGGAATACCTTAAAATGAATTTTGAAGACTATAAGAAAAAATATATCATAGATAAAACTCCAATACAGTATTTTGAAAAAACGGGAGGAGTACAAACAATTTTTAATATATTATTATGATTGTAATCAAAAATTTTAAAAAAAAAGTGTTATTTTATGAATCAAGCTAAAGAAACGAATCAAACCCTAGAATTAATAAAAAATAGAAGAACTATTCGTGTATATAAATCAACGCAGCTCTCTCAAGAAGAAATTGATACTATTATTTATGGAGCGATGAGGGCACCTACAGCAGGTAATATGATGATGTACTCAATTATTCAAGTGACCCAACAAGAGAAGAAGGAAAAACTAGCAATAACTTGTGATAATCAACCTCATATTGCAAAAGCTCCTTTAATTCTTATTTTCTTAGCAGATATGCAACGTTGGTGGGATTATTTTCAACTTAATATGGTTCCTACCCTATGTACTGAAAGGGGTATAGATTTTGAAACTCCACAAGAATCTGACTTGTTACTAGCATGTTGTGATGCTTTAATTGCTGCTCAGAATGCAGTCATCACAGCGGAGTCATTAGGAATAGGTTCTTGTTATATTGGTGATATTATGGAGAACATCGAAATACACCGTGAAATGTTTGATCTCCCTAAATGGGTATTTCCTATTACAATGGTTTGTTTTGGATATCCTAAGGGTGATAAAGAAAAGATACCTTTAAAAGAACGATTCCCCAAGAAGTTCATCCATTTTATCGATAATTATAAAAGACTATCAAAAGAAAATTTTACTGAAATGTTTCTTAATGTAAATAGAGATTTCAATATTAAATTTGCGAAGAATTTAGGACAACAATTTTATTTTGGAAAATCAGGTGCTGACTTTTCAAAAGAAATGCGCCGATCTGTTAAAGTTGCTATTAAAGATTGGATTGCAAAAAATAGTGAAAGAGGCATAAAAAAATGAGTGAAGATTCAGAAGATTATACTATAGATGAGATAATGACAGTCTTAATGGCTAGAGAAGTAGGAAATGATGATGTTATGATTGTGGGAGTTGCTACACCAATGGTTTGGGCTGCTTTTACACTAGCAAAATTAACCCATGCCCCCGATGCAATTTATCATTACATTATGGGTAATACATTTGTTATGGAACCCAGACAGGTATCATTACTGTATCTTGAAATGAACACTGCGAGAACCTATAGATTCCAAAACTCAGTTGAATGTACATTAGAATCACTTCCCTCTGATAAACTTACTACAATAGAATTCTTTAGACCTGCTCAGGTTGATCAATATGGAAATACTAATAATGTTTGTATAGGTGATTGGTACAAGCCTAAAATTCGTTTACCTGGATGTGCAGGAATAGCTGATTTTAGTATGTTTTATAAACGAGGTTCTTTTTTATATACTCCTCGCCATGATACAAGAACTTTTGTATCTACAGACAAGCTATTTTTTATCTCCGGGGTTGGATTTCCTAATGGCAAGCCTTCTATATGCGGTGGTTCTGGTCCTCAGTGTGTGATAACTAATTTAGCTTATTTAGATTTTGATGGTAAAAGTAAAAGGATGAGAGTAGCTTCTGTTCACAGGGGTATTGATATCGAGACTATAAAGGAATCTACTGGTTTTGATTTAATTATCCCTAAAGATTTAAAAAAGACTAAACCACCAACAGTAAAAGAAATTAAATTATTACGAGAGAAAGTTGACCCCTTAAGTATTAGGAAATTAGAAATATTTTCTGGTCGAGAACGAGAGGAATTATTAGATGAAATAATTCAAACAGAGTTGAAAATGGAGAAAAGATATCCTCAATTAATAAATTTCCAATAAAATACATTATAAGTGAATTTTTGCCGGAAAAAGTAATTGAAAACAATCTCTTGATATTAGAAAGTCATTAGAGAGATTATTATTTATGGTAATTATAGAATTCTTTAAATGTTTGAATAAATAGGTTATAAATAATTTTATATAACGATTATTAAAAATAGTTAAAAATTATGAGAATATTTAACTGGGGTATTATCGGTACAGGGAAGATGGCAGAAAAATTTCTGAACTCCATAGAGGGTATAAATCAAATTAATATTCTTGGTATAGCATCCAGAGCCAAAAGTAGGTCGATTGAATTTAAAGAAAAATACTCTTTAACAAAACATTATGATTCTTATGATGATTTATTTCAAGATAAAGAAGTAGATGTTATATATATTGCAACTCCACACAACTCTCATTATAAATATACAAAAGCCGCACTTGTAAATAAAAAAGCAGTTTTATGCGAAAAACCAATCACAGTAAATTCAAAGGAATTAAAAGATCTAATTGTTATCGCTCATGATAATGAGTGTTTTTTAATGGAAGCTATGTGGACTCGCTTCCTACCTGTTATTAATAAAGTAAATCAATGGCTTGATGAAAATAAAATAGGTGAAGTTAAACAAGTAATAGCTGACTTTGGAGTCAATTATAAATATGATCCAAACCATAGAGCGTTCAATCCTCAATTAGCAGGTGGTGCTTTATTAGATCTTGGAATTTATCCAATCTTCTTAGCATCTATGCTATTTAAAATTGAACCTGTTAATATCATTTCACATGTTTTTAAAGTAGAAACCGGTGTTGACGGCATTGTCAATTTGGTTTTTGATTATGGGGGTGATAAAAGCGCTTTACTAACTTGCTCTTCTTTATTTAAAACTCCTTGTGAAGCAACAATTATGGGTATGGATGGTATGATTAAAATTCCAACTAGGTTTGTTGAAGCCGAAAAGGCAATTTTAATGGATAATAATTTTAAGATAATAGATGAATTTAATCACCTAGAATACAATAAAGGATGGAAATATGAAGCAATTCATGTAAATGAATGTTTGGAAAAAGGAAAAAAAGAAAGCGAAATCATGCCTTTAAA
The DNA here is from genome assembly GCA_048887145.1 of Candidatus Hodarchaeota archaeon. Classification (GTDB taxonomy): domain Archaea; phylum Asgardarchaeota; class Lokiarchaeia; order Sigyniarchaeales; family SOKP01; genus SOKP01. Next base: position 6,187 of record JBHLKA010000106.1, on the reverse strand, counting down.
AGAATCTTTTAAAATTATAAAAATTATGGATAGAATTCGAAAGCAAATTAAGCTGAAATATCCTTTTGAGTAAAGTTAAGCGAACATATTATTTGATTTCAGCATGGATTTAGAAGATATTATAGCATTGGATAAAGTTTTCAATTTGGTTAAAGAATTTCTTGAGAAAAACGTTATCAGGAAAAGAAGAGTTAATTATAATAAGGTTAAAAAGAATATTGAGCAATTAAAAAGCTTAAAAGGAAAATACAATCAAGAAGCAATTAATATCTTTAAAAAAGTATTAAAAAGATTAAGTTTACTGGTAAATCGTGAACTTCCTTTATCTATTTATTATATTTTTGGAGGTCATGGAGGTGTAGTTATTAATGATATTGGATTCTGTGAATTTGACTCTCCAAGCTATGCTTTGGATAATTTGCTAAATAAAATGCGTTTATCTATTAAAACAAATCAACCTTATAATCTTGAAGTAGCAATATGCTGTTTGGAATGGTTACGGAATAAATACTCTGATAAATTTTCTCAATTTTTAAAATTATTTAACCCTGAAAAGCATGAAATAATTAATCCTACTTATTCTCAGCCATATAGTTTAATTATAGGTGCTGAATCTAATATAAAACAATTTGAATTTGGGATCAGAGTTTTAAAAGAGTTAGGATTAGAATCTAACATTTTTTATAGTTCAGAAAGCTCAATTCATCCCCAGATCCCTCAAATTCTAAAAGGATTTAATATTAAATATAGTTCTTTAAGAACACGTTTATTAGGAATAAATCCCACATCCGCTTCAGCATATATTGATTGGATAGGCTTGGATAATACCTTCATAGACGCAATTATTAATCAATCAGGAATTTTCAATGGAGAATATTGGCATGGAGCATTTTTTCAAGAAATTCCTAATCTATTATTTCAAGCAATTTCTTTTCCATTTTTTGACTATATTTTATATTCTTCTATTGAAGATTTTGTAAATCCTCATCCTTATCAAGAAGAAATTTGGCGAATTTCACGATTTTCAGAAATTTTTGGTCAGTTTTTATTATCTACTGATTTTTTCAAAAAAGTAGAGAAAGAGGGTGAATTTAATTATCAGCGGGACGATTTTAAGATCGCAGATCATATTTTTGCTTACTCAGAATTATTTCTACAAAACAAGAATTCTGAGATTAGCATTTTAACTGCTGAAGTTATAAATTCTATTTTAGGATTTTTCAATAAGAATTCCAACGATGTATTTTTTAATGAAATCTGGAAAAAATTATTAATAACTCAAGCTCATGATTGTTATGCTGTCCCATTTATTCGAACAGGGGATTATTCTCAACTCCAACTAAACAAGGAGATTTTAGAAAAATTAGACTTAAAAAAAAATAATTATACTATTTCTGAGCTCTGTATCCAAATACATAAAGAGATTCAAAATGAAAGCAATAATTTTATTAGAAGTTCCCTTATTGATTTATGTGAAATATTAGGAAAAGGTAAAAAGAAAGAAACAGATTCTTTTGACAATATACTAGTTTTTAATCCAAATCCTTATCCAAGACGCGATATAATTTCAATTCAATCAAATTTTGAGACTTTATTAAATAATTTTCTCATAAGAGAGGGTAAAAAAGTTAATTACCAATTAAAAGATTCTAAATTGAAGTTTATAGCAGATGTTCCTGGATTTGGATATAAAATTTATAAATTTACAGGACAAAATAGTAAAGGTTTGATAGCTGAACCCTCTTCTTCTTTTCTTTATGAACTAAAGATCTCTGATGATTTAGAAACTATTGAGGTGAAATTTAAGAAAATTACATTTTATGAATTGAAATTTCAATCCAAATATCGGTATAAATTGCATTTAAAGGAAAAATTTATTGATAATATCGAAAGTAAATATATAATTAGAGGAACATCGAAAGCCAAAGCTTTTCATCTAGAGATAATTCAATATAACGGAGTTAATAGATTAGAATTCCTTTTAGATTCTAATTCCTTAGAATCAGTTATCCTTATACCAAAATTAAAAATTAAAAAGGCTATTAGAAATTATCCCTTTGGAATTGAAGAAACTAAAAAATCAAAAATCCAGACTTTAGATTTTATATGGTTAAAAGGGATCAATCAAGGTATAATTTATATTCAAAAAAATAGTCAAAAATTCATTATCAATCGTAAAACATTTGAGATACAAAACTTAATAAAAAGCAAAGGAATATATGAATTTGCTATATCAATTATTGAGGAAAATAATTCAAATCCTTTACTATATGTGAATTCATTTTATTTTAAATTATTAGGAATTAGTCATGATAAAGATTTTGAAATTGCTAAGCTTGATGATGAGTTTATTTCTATAGAACCTCCTATATCCGTTATAAATTTATGGAGACGTAAGGATGGAATATATCTTAGATTATTTAATCCTACAAATGAGGAATTGCATATAAAATTAAAAAGTAAGCACATCCCAAATCAATTATTAGAATTAGATTTAAATTATAATCAAATTTCAATATTAGACCCTGATAAGCTAAAAATTGGACCTTGGAAGATTAAAACTGTTAAATTTGGGATTGAATGTTAATTCAAATAGATGAGTATAAAGCAATTTTTCGCCCTTTCTTTTCCTGTTCTATTAATTTTTGTTTAATTAATTTATCTATATGATATTTAACTGTGTTTCTAGCAAGATTGACTTTATGAGCAATCTCAGAAGAGTAAATCCCAGGATTTTCCTTTATAAGTTCAAAAATTTTGGAGGTAGTTTCAGATTTAGCTAATCCATTTTCGAAGAGTTCTAATGTTTCAATACTATTTATTATTGGAAAATATACTGAATATTGTCCAAATTTTTCTTTCTTTATAATATTATATTTCAGAAGTACATCTAAATGCCACTGCAATTGTCCTTTTTGGATATTAGATTCTCTCAATAATTCGTTATGGTGAATACCTGGACTTTCAAGAATAAACTTTATTATTCTTTTACGATTTTCGTTTTCAAATATTTCTTTTAAAGTTAATCTTGATCTACCACTAAAAAAGATTTGTTTTCGCGTAAATCGATTTTTGTACTCCTTAACAGATATGACGATAGAAAGAGACACTAGGATAATTACTGTAATTGACAGTATAATTATAAAAAGTTTAATAACAGGATTTACTGGTTCACCAAATACATCTTCCAAGGAAAATAATGCATAAAGAGTTAAAATTAATAAAATGAGTGAAATTGGGATTAAAATAAGATTTATTAATAAAATCTTATCTAACTTAAGTTTATATTTTGCCATTTATTTCTATTCTTCTTTTTTGTTGTTCAATCTCAAAAGTGGAACCATAAAAGGTACATTATTTACATATTTTAAATATTCATCCCTATATTTAGATTTTAATGCAATATCTTCGATTTTACCTAATATTATATATGCCAAAACTTCCCCTATCCAAATAAGTAAGATAATAGTATAGCTACTAATATTAAAAGGATTAAAACCTACAATTGGGTAAGTCTGAAATGCTACTAATGTCATACCAAATGTCATTACTATAAAAGCTAAATATTGAGGATGTCTGACAAATTTATAAGGGCCATTACGAATTAACTGTTTTCTATGAGTTATTTGAAAAATTAGAGCGTATATATAAAAACTAAATCCAAATAGTGCAATGTAGGTTCCGGGAATTCTAAATAAAAACAAGAGATCATGTATTAAAATTCCTGGATTTTGAAAAAAAAATGCTATATATGTGATTACAGGGACACTCATTATACCAAACCATACAGCAGTACAAGGCACATATTGGAAAATTGGGATTAGAAATGAAGAAATACCAGTTGAAATTGATACAATTTTATTTTTAATTTTATTGCCTTTTTGATTCATTTTTTTTTCCTTTTAATTTTTAATATCATTGTAAAAAAAGAAATAAATCTATTTATAAAGGTTTAAGGTGCACTTTTCGAACAATTCAATAAAATAGTATTAAAAAAAGAGCTAACTTTTCTTTTTTATCTCGAAATTAACATCTTCGAATTTATTATGAATTGTTTGATATATTTTAAATTTTCCATCATCTAAAGCGTTTTTGATTATATCTTCAATCTCATCTTCATTGATAAGGCTCTTAGAGACCAATGTTTCTATTTTAGAGTAAATTAATTCTTTTATTTTATATTTAAAACGATTTTTTTTCTTTTCATTAATAAGGCCTGAAAGCTCAATGTGTTCTTTATGATCCCAAATATTTTGTAACAGATCATCAATACCCTCTCCATTAATGGCATCTGTCATTGAAACTGGTGGTCTCCAACCAGATTGAAAAATCGTATCATCCAGCATCATCTCTATTTGAACGGCTATATCTTCTCCACCTAAATCTTTTTTATTTATATCATAAATATCACCAATTTCAATAATCCCTGCTTTTTGCATTTGGATTGCATCACCATATCCAGGTACAAGGACAACAATTATTGTATAGGCTAAATTATATACGTCAAATTCAGCTTGACCAACACCAACAGTTTCAATAATAATCACATCCATACCCCATGCTTCATACAATAAACTAATATCGAATACGGCTCTCGAAATTCCACCTTTATATCCTCTTGAAGCAAGACTGCGTAAAAATACGTTTGGGTGTAAAGAAATATTAGTCATTCGCACTCTATCTCCTAAGAAAGCTCCACCGCTGAAAGGAGATGTTGGATCCACACAAATTATTCCCACAGATTTACCTTGATCCAGTAATTTCTGAGTAATGGCACCAGTTAAAGTACTTTTTCCCACACCAGGAGATCCAGTAATTCCTATGATATATGAATCATTCTTATTTCCTTCAAAATGTTTAAATATTTCATATGCCTTTTCAGGTTCATTTTCTATAACAGAAATTAGCTTGGCTAATGAAATTTTATCTTTACTCTTGAATCGGTTAACTAATGTATCGATATGATAAGAATTTTTCATTTATTTACATCCCCAGAAAGAAATAAGCCATATTATATAAATTATATAAAAAAATATTACATAACTTTTTTATTTTTTGACATGAGTTTGAATAAATTCAACAATATCTGAAGTCATTGAACCGGGTCCATAGATATTTGCAACACCCATCTGTTTTAACTTAACAAAATCTTTAGCAGGGATTACACCCCCAAGTAAAATCATTATATTATCTAATACACCTCGCTCTTTCAAAAGATCAAGGAGTTGTTGAGTATATGCAAAATGAGCACCAGAATGTATACTTAGACCAATTACATCTACATCTTCCTGAATAGCTGCCTCAACAATTTGTTGTACGTTTTGAAAACCCCCAAATATAAGTTCCATACCCGCATCTCTTATAGCTCGAGAGACTACTATACCTCCACGCCAATGCCCATCTATTCCAGGTTTACTCATTAATACCCTTATCTTTTTATCACTCAACATTTGCACCTCCTAAATTAAATGGCAAGTGGTGGTTCCCAGATTCCATAGATTTCCCGATAGATATCACAAACCTCTTGAACTGTTGCTCCCTCCTTTGTGGCTTCCATAACAATTGGCATAACATTTTCCTCTTTCTCACAGACATTTCTTAGTTTATCTAATACTCTTTCCAATTTTGCATTATCTCGACGTTTTTTTAATTTCATGATCCTATTAACTTCAATTTCAATTGCTTTTTCATTAGTCCTAAAAACATCAGTCACAGTATCATAAGATACAGGATACTTATTCACTCCAAGCATAATTTCCTCACCACTTTCAAGACGCATTCTTCTTTTATGAAATGCATCTCTCATTTCTTTGTATAACCACCCCGTAGACAATGCCTTATCAATTGTGCCAACTTTTTCAATCCTTTCCATATATTTCCATACTCTTTCCTCTACCTCATCGGTGAGCCATTCGACATAATAAGAACCTGCTAATGGATCAATTGTGTTAGTAATTCTAGTTTCATCTGAAATAACCTGCTGTGTCCTTAAGGCTACTAGTGCTGCTTCCTCTGAGGGTAAACAAATTGCTTCATCATAAGAATTTGTATGGAGTGATTGACACCCTCCTAAATTAGCTTCTAATCCTTGTATCGCAGTCCGTACAATATTTATCATTGGTAATTGAGCAGTTAAGGAACTTCCAGCGGTTTGTACATGAAATCGAAATTGTAAACTTCTTGTATC
>JBHLKA010000105.1:0-9321 GCA_048887145.1 Candidatus Hodarchaeota archaeon | reverse complement strand
ATGAAAAATTTAGAACCATTTAATTTTTCTTCTCTTCTTAGATTTAATGCACCAGCAATAACGATAAACAAATATCCTGATACTAACAAGAAGCTTATAACTACATCAAGCAAATTTCTAATTTCATACAGTTGAAATAACATAGTTTTAAAAACGTCTTTTTAATCAATTTTAGATTTTAAAATTATAATAATTAATTGTATTCAATAATATTTAAGAAATATTATTTATTTAGAAGAGAACAAAAACGATATTTAACCAAGGGATAGTATAGTTTATTAATTTTCAAAAATTTCTAACTCATCATGAGTAAAACTAAACTTGATCAGAGATTTTCTCCATACCCCATGCCAAGTGTAATTATTGGAGCAAATGTGGAGGAAAAACCCAATTTCATGGTATGTACATGGGTAAGTCGAGTAAACCGAAATCCTCCGTTATGGATGGCATCCATTAATAAAAATCATTATACAATGGAGGGTATCCAAGAAAATAATAGTTTTAGTATGAATTTTCCATCAGCTGAGCTTGTAAAGGAAATGGATTATGTTGGAATTAGTTCGGGAAAGGACATAGATAAGTCTTCAATTTTTAGCATATTTTATGGAGACACACAAGCTCCAATGATTGAAGAATGTGCATTAAACATCGAGTTAATAGTAAAAGATCTAATTGAACTACCAGATCATTTTATTGTATTGGGAACTGCTATAAATTCCTATATTAGCAATCAATATCTAACAGATGGCAAACCTGATATTAAAAAAATGAACCCAATTATCTATACTGGCGCTGAAAAGCAACCGACATATTGGCGTGTTGGTAAGAAGTTAGGTAATGCCTTTAAACTGGGGAAAGAATACAGAAAGTAGTGATACTTTTTTTATTATATGTTTTACATAGAAATATAAGCTCTAAATAGCAATATAAATGTAAATATATTAAAAACACTTATGATCAAATTGGATTTTTGATCGACAAAAAGGTTAAATAGGATTCTTCTTACTTATCTTATGCATCACTTTAATTGCTCTTTTACGAGTAATCAAAAATAGGTTGAGGTAATAAGAATGAGAGCTCGAGCGTGCATAAAATGTAAAGAATATTTGGTTATTAATCCAACAAATCCAATCAATTTAAATAATGTAAAGTTATTTGAGAAGGAACATAGAGGCCATACGCTTATTACCGTTGATCTCAGTGAAGTTAAGCAGATATATGAAAAAAGAAAATTATCAGTAGAGGCACCGATTCTTTAAAAGTTTATTTTAAGAGATTTTGCGAAAGAATTCTAATATATATATCTTTAATGATGAAATTCTATTATTTAATTTTTGAAGAATTCAAGTAAACCATATCTAACGACATTTAAAAGAATAGATTCAATTTCGTAATAAGAAAACGCATAGTAGATTATAAATTTATATGAAAGAATTTAATGTAGGCTTGTTATATTTAGTTTTTTCGGGGATATTTCTCATAACATTCTTCTTTCCGTATTATGAAACATGGGTAACGGGATGGGGGCTTCCTTGTAGCAGATGGTATTCAATCATAGGATTTTTTTATCTAATTAGTAATTTTATAAACTTTTTAGGCTTTATAGGGGTATTGCTGTTAACTAGTTCTTTCTTTCTATTTTATCTTTCTAAATTGAAAATTGCTATACTCTTAGTTACAATAGGAAATATTTTAATCGGTGTTAGTTTAATTAATCTACATATTCTTACTAAAGATGGTGTTCTCATGCTTCGATATGATGTATACTTATTATTTAATATAAAAATTAGCTATAAAATTGCTATTTTTGATTGGTCAATATCAATTGGGATAAGCTTTCTGCTAATAATAATCGAAATCGAGAAAAAGAAATTCTATTCAATAAAAGAAAAGTAAGTAGATATTACCTCCAAAAAGGAAACTCCTATAACAAAAAACCTCAGAAATAGCTATTGCATTATACGAGACTAAAAATAATGCTGAAATAATACAAATAAGAGGGTTATATCAAGATAATATACAATTCCTATTTCCCCTTAAATTGAGGGGCCCTCCCTTCCTTGAAGGCTCTGATAGCCTCTCGAAAATCATGAGTTCTAAAGGCTCTCTTATTGCCTTTTTTCTCTAATTCCTGTGTTTGTAGGATTATCTCTCGGAAATGAGCATGAATTGTTTTTTTCATTAACTTTATAGAAAGGCTTGGAGCATTTGGGGGAATTAACCTCTTAGCTATTTTATATGAATAAGGTAGTAATTCTTCTGGAGGGAGCACTTTATTAACTAAACCTAATTTTTCCGCTTCCTGAGCCGTAATTTTATCCCCAAAATATAATAATTCTTTAGCTTTTTGAAATCCTAAATATAAAGGGAGAATAAAAGACATTGCAGACTGTGCAATAATACCTCTTTTTACAAAATTAAAACTTATCCATGCATTCTCATCCATAAATATTAAATCAGCACCTAACAATATCATCGTGAAGCCAGCTCCAATTGCATATCCATTTATGGCTGCTATAACAGGTTTTGAAAAATTCCAAAATGATATTCGCTTTAACTCAGACTGAAATTTCTGATTCTTTTCTAGCGAAGTATTTGTGATAAATTTTAAATCCAGATATCCACCAGATGAAAATGCACTCGACTTTTTACAACCTGTTATAATTAAGACCCTAGTATTAGGATCTTTTTCCATATCAGCAAGTACTCTCTCAATTTCTAAAAAAGTTTGATGAGACAGTGCATTTTTTCTTTCTGGTCTATTTAAGGTAAGAGTGCATATCCCAGAATTTTCTTTCTTATAAATGATATCTTGGAACTCTTCGTTATTCATAAAATTATATATGTTATTTTGGAATTTTATATTCTCTCAATTTGATTATAAAGAAAGATAAGAATTAATAAATAAGTTTCAATATCATTAAAGAATTATTAAAGGAATAACGTTACTATCAAGCTTTCATGGATTTGAAACTAGCCCATTTATTTAAGAAATAAAATGTATCAAATATCGGTCTCTAAATTTTTTATAATTTCAAAGAAAATATTGTAATTAAAGATAAAAAAAGGATATTGTAGATGGTAAGATTTGAATTATCAAAAGTCTAATTCAACTGAAAAAGGCGAGATTTTAATAAATAAAGCCTTTATATATATTTTTATTACCTGCTTAGTTTTGTCTCATATTTTACATGAATTAGGACATTATTTTGCCACAATAATTCAAGGAGGAGAATTTATTATGTATTTTCAATCTTGGGAAGTAATTACACTATTAAATGAAAACGATACAAGTTTATTAATTATTTCATTCGCAGGACCAATAATCACAATAATTTTAGCATATTTTGGAATTTTTTTAGCAGAAAAAACTGAGAAATACAGATCATTTGGGATTTCATTTGCCTTTTCAAATTCTATGATGAAAATGTTAGATTATATCCCAAATATGTTACATATCTATAAAGGAGGTGATGAGTATTGGATTGCTCAAATGCTTGGAATTAATGAAATGGTTCTCTATTTTATCTTCTTTTTAGTTTTACTTCCCCCATTAATTTATATACTATTAAAGATTTACAGGGATTATTCTCAACGGATTAAAAATTTATTAATTATTACATTTCTACTATTTTTGTATGTAGGTTTAGCCCTTCTTTTAGATAGATTGATCTTGTTCAATCAAGATATACTTATATTTAGAATTGTATTCGGATTATCTTTACCATTCCTAATAATAGGAATAACAAGTATAGTTATTTTTTTCACACTTTTATATCATAATATCAAAAATGTTAACTTGTGAGTAGCAAAGAGTTCTGGAATAGCAGAAAAGAAGGAATATCAAATAAATCATGCTTTTTTTTTTACCTTTGGTTTTCTTTCCCTTTGCAATTTGATTTATTCACATAAGAAGTTTCATGGTTGAATCACAGGATTCGGAGGATTTAGAATAATTTCCAAAGATAGGATCGTTTAATTTTAAAAATTTACTATTTTGTTAAATTGAATTAATTTTTAATTTAGAGGTTATTATTATGTAATTATGGAGGGAAAAGACAAAGACAATGAAGATGAATATAAAGAAAGAATTAAAAAATTAATAGATCGCATAGAAAAAGGGAAAGATAATAATACAAATACAGTTACTCCTGAAATGTATCAACTATTCTTGGAAAAGTTAGAAGAATTAAAGCTAAAAGTAATTTCAAAAATGAACCATGAATATCGAGACGAGAGATTAATAGTAATTCTTGTGTACATGATTCGGGAGTATTATTGGTTAAGAGCGGATCCTAAATATCCTAATGAAAAAGATCAATTTTTAGATAAAATTGATGAATTATATAAGCTAATCTACGAGGAATTAAAAAAACCTAGTCCATTTGTTTCTCATTACACTCCTGAAGAAAGAAAAAATGTAGAAAGATTCCAAAGAAGACGGATCGTTTATAGAATGACGCAAGTACTGGGTTTGACAAACGTATCTAATGATTTCAATAAAAAGTATAACGTTCATGAGTTAATGCCGAAAGAAAGAATGAAGGTTTAGCTCTTTTTTTTGTTATTATTGTTATTATTTTTATCATATTGATTTTCATTCTGTGACCTTAAATTTAAGATATATTTTTTTACCTGATTTTTAGTTTTTAAGCCAGCATCTTTCTTTATTGCTATCAAAATAGTTAATTTGATTTTAAAATCATTTAGATTTGCCATAAAATTGTATAAAATTCTTATCATAACAAAGTACTCTACTTATTATAACAAAGTTCCCTAGATAGATCAGTTTAGATTACTTTTACAACTCTGAATTAAATAATTTTTACGCAATGATGCTAACATTAAGAATTATGGTTGTTCGATTTTCGATATATTTATATAGGCGTGTTTCCTTTAATATCACAATATTCGATTTATGATATGATCGATATATCGTGTATCGAAGAAAAAAACATAGATGGTGAGTTAAAAATTGTTTTTTGGCAAAAGATTCAGTGGTCATCGAGGTGGACCCTTTTCTGGTCTGAATATCTTGGTGCTTTCAATAATTAAAAACCACGATAAAGGCATAACTGGATACGACATAATACATGAAATTAATGAGAAGTTCAAATCCATGTGGAAAGCTTCACCAGGAACCATATATCCATTATTAGGACGACTTGAAGAACGAGGATTTGTTGAATCAGAAGAATTTATTGATGAGAATAATCGTCAAAAGAAGATTTATAAAATAACATCAATCGGAGAAGAAAAGCTTGAAGAGATTTTAAAAGACAATTTTGAATCGAGCGTGAACACATTAGGGGATTTTATTAGAACAATTATACAGACTTGGCTTCCTGAAGAAAAAGGTATGAAGAGAGTTATGTCATGTTTTCCTTTTCATTGTGGTTCCCATAGACGGGAAATAAATGAAGAAGATTGTTCACTCGAAAATATTAATCGTCTAGAAAGGATTCTTGGTGATTTAGGTTATAGTAAAAAGAGGTTAACGCATAGATTAGAAGAAATTGACAAGGAAATTGAACACTATCAAAAATTATTAGAAAAATTAAAGACAGAAAGAGATAAGAGTGCCAAGACAATTCCAATTGTGGATGGTGATGAATATGAAAAGGATTTTTGAATTGAACGAAGATCAAAGAATCTCTAAGCGGTATGAAGGCATTGGAGTTTCTTTTTTTATAAAGAAATACATTACCATACACCAAAAACTTCGAGAGAATCTTAATAATAGCGCAGGAACAAAAAACAATCAGACTTACCAAAACTTTAATAAAAAATAAAAAGATGAGGTATAAAAAAATGTGTCATGAAAAGCATTATGGACCACACGTTTTTGCAGGTTGCTTTTCTCCCAAAGATATGGCAAGAATGAAACATATGGCAGGTCGATTTATGAAACACTTCATGGGCGGATTTGGGAATTGGATTCCACACAATATTGAGGATTTAGGCGAGCAGTATTTGATAACTGTGCCATTACCGGGGCGTACTAAAGAAGACGTTGAAGTATCATTAATAAATAAGAACCTCAATATTAAGGCAAAGAAGCCAGAAATTCCTGAAAGAGAGGGTATTAAAAAGGAAGAGGAAGAACAATATTCATTTCCGTTTCACGGTTTTAGATTTATAGATGTGAATATGGACATTCCACTTCCTGCCGATGCTAATGAAGATTCAATAGTATCTAAGATGGCTAATGGCCTTTTAAGAATTAGAATTGGGAAAAAACCTGCTAAACCCATAGATATTAATGAAGAGGGAAGCAATTAAAAATTTAATAATTTATAAGGAAGGAGCACTTCAGAATTAGGTGTCTCTTAAACTAAAGATGGTGTAAGAGTAGATATTCTAATTCTAAAGCACCCCAATTAATTATATTTTTTTTTATTTATTATCTTTTGGATAAACCTATTTAAAGCTAAAAGTATTTTTACTGCTGTTTTAAGTTTTTTAAAAAATTTAATAAAAGAAAAATAAAATAGAAATAGATTTATCTCTTGTTTTTTTGAATGGTTTGAAAAATTAATGTTAAAATTGATATTGATAGGAAAGCCAAGAATAAGATCAGATTATAACTGGGAATAAATGTTTGAGAATTGATAATATTAATTTGATATGATTCTAATTTGTATACTCTGTATTGAGAAATTTGTACTAAAACATTATAATCATAACTTAATAGTACCCTATTAGGTCTATTTTCAATAGGGATGCTAATTGTGGTTGTTCCATTGATCCATTCACTATTACTATATTCCAAGTCTAAATAATTAGAGTATATAGAAAGTCTAATTCTCTGAGAAACACTGTATTTATGCAGATGCTCATTTAGGTCTATAACAGTGATAGATAAAATATTAGTTGCTACATCATAATCGAGTTGACTAAATTCATACTTTGGGAGATAAGCATTATTAAACCAAGGGAAGAAATACCAGTCAAGTGAATGACCGTATATAGTTTCACATGCATCCTTTAGATCTAATAAGGTTGCAAATTCAAAATAATGACTCTGGAAAAAAAGTCTTAAACTTAGAATAAAGTCATCATGAAGAACAGTTCGTCTTAAATGCTCTAAAATGGTGGGTGCTTTAATATATGCAGTATGATGATATATGTCAGGATCGATTGCATCATACACTGATTGATTGATTTTATTAGGTAATCCGTCAGTTAAATTATATTCTCTAACGGTATTTAAAAATCTATAGGGTTCAAAAAGATACCAATTGGGGTGACGTATATCTCTGAAATAATCGGTAATCCATACTACTATCCCCTCATCTAAAAATCCCCAATCAACTTCATCGACACCTAGCATGTTATAGAACCATTGATGCGCCGTTTCATGGGCAATGATAAGTTCTAATACATATTCGGGATATATTGGATCTAATTTTTCAGGAGTAGAGGTAATATAAACTTGTAAAGGATATTCCATGCCTCCATGTTGAGTATGTTCCTCAACCACATTAAAGGTGTCGTAAGGATAATTCCCTAAGGTATTATTATATAATGTGAATGATTGGGTAGCTACTTCTAAACCCCAGTTATGCCATAATGAATAGGAACTTGGAAGAAAGTAAGTTGAAATATTTACTCCATTTACCATCTGTGATTCAATTATAAAATGACGAGAAGCAGAGAAGGTTACTTCTCTTACGGGATATTTAGGATTGAAGCGATAGATCATTCTTTCACCATCTAAAACTTTTTCTATTATTTCTCCAGTTGCAGCAACAACCATTTCTTTAGGGACATTAATTTTAAAATCATAGTATGCCATATCAAAATAGAATGGATCTCCGACATGAAGGTATGGATCGATATTCCATTCATCTAATTCATCATAAACACAAGGCATAGGATAACAAGATGCAAATTTGAATATCCTTGTTTCGTCTAGATCTGTGCCATGTTCATTTGCTCGGTCTATACCGCCATCAGGAAGGGTAGTATTAAAGGAAATACAAAAGGATACTCTTTCTTGGGATTCTAAGTCAGTAGTTAAAATAATCCACATTAATTGTTGGTCAGAAAACACATTAAATGGTAATTGTGTTTTTGGATTATCTAATGTGGTGACATTAATAATTTCAATAAATCCTGGTCGTGTAACATATTCCATACCCGAAGGGTATAAATGAAAAGGGATTTGTGAGAAATTTACAGGATCATTGTTATAATAATCAACAGTTAAATTTCCTGCTACAGTAGAGGTATTTTCACTCAAGAAGACCGAAAGATTATATTTTGAACATTCAAATCCAGAGAAATTTCCTTTTGAATATTGCTCATAATTAGAAGTGTGAAGATTTAGATCAATAGGTTTCTTTAGAGAATCTAATTTTGAGTGTATTGGAGTTTGATTTTGGTTGATAATGTAATAAATTGGAATTAAAACCATTACTAATACCAAAAGCCTTTTAATTAAATATTTGAATTTCATTATTATTTCTTACCGAAAGGAAACTTATAATAATTTCTAAATTTTTGTCCTAAAAGTTTATTTTTATGTAATTTAATTTAATTTTAAATAAATCTAAATTAAAGGGATTTGATAGGTATGAAAACTAAAAAACTTCGAGATGATGATTCTCGACCAGTCAATCGAATACTTGTGGCAGTTTCTTTCATAATTTTTGGAACATTTGGTATGATTTTTTTAACCCAAATGGAGTTACAACCAGGATGGGCATGGGAGGATATTCTAGATACTTATCCGATTGAGATAACACCTTTAAAGGGTGATGACATAAATGGAGATGGCATTAATGAAATTATAGCTTTTGCTGATATTCAGGGAACTGATAGACCGGAGCGTTACACCAATATCCAATATGGGGGAGTATTTTGTTTAGATGGATCTAATGGAAATCCATTGTGGATAAGAGAGTATAATAGTCCCGTGAGAAAGTTATTTCCTGTAATGGATATCAATGGTGATGGTAAAAAGGATTATTTTATTAGTAAGGCTCCAATTGCTCCTAATTGGTCAGTACAAAACGGGCATTATGTACCAGATTTTTATCTAAATTTGTGTACTAATCTAATAATTAATGGAAATGACGGGGAAGACTTACCAATTCCCTCTGTTGGCATTTTTAATTATACCAATTTCTATATTCATGATTTAATCTCCTTAAACGATGGATTTGATGCATTTGATGATCGTGAAGATCTAGTTGTATTAGAAGGCGAAATGTATGATTTCTATAATCCATGGGATGATCGATGGGACCTTAATTATGCTTTTAATATTTCAAGTTATTTAATCAATGGAACTAGGACTAAAACTATATCTGCATT
>JBHLKA010000104.1:0-9421 GCA_048887145.1 Candidatus Hodarchaeota archaeon | reverse complement strand
AATCCATTCAACCTTGTTGAAAGTTTATAAATTCTCATTAATCTATTAATTAACCAATATTGAGTCTTATGACAAGATATTAAATTTCTAATTAATACAAAATCTTTTTTTCTAAATCCAAAGAAGAAATTAGGATTTAAAGATCCATAGAAATATAATTTAGGAGTAAAATCAATTAGGTTCTTATAAATAATATAAAAAATTGCTTTACTGGGATTGATATGATCCATATGATAATACCATGTATAGATAGCTTCAGGAGCAAAAATAACATCTGGTCTTTCTTCATTTAAATAATCCGCAATTTTCTTTATAATGTCCCTGTTAAATTCTACAAATCCATCAATATACCCAAAAAAATGAATATCTTTGGGATTAATCCCGTGGATGGATAAAGCAGCATATAATTCTTTTGTTCTTATTTTAGCTAAAAAATCACCCTTAAACTTATCGTATTTAAATCCTGGAAGTCCAAATTCTCCTTTAGTAATTGAAGCTATTTTGATGGTATTTTTTTTTTGACTTTTAGTAGCAAGATAATGAATCAAATGCCCACATTTTAATTCTAAATCATCTGGGTGAGGTTGAAAGAATATTACTCTTACCATTATTATCCCATATCTTTAAATATTTGAATGTTAGTTAACATGATTAACTATTTATTTTATGCTTTCTATTTGGGTCTGTCTCTTTCCAAGTAAAAATGAACTTACAATAACGAAACCAATACCTATAATTAGAAATATCAAAGAAAGTACACCAGGAATAGGAAGAAAGTAAACAACAAGAAAATAAAAAGGGGGTGCGATTTGAATTGGAATTTGCTGAATAGGAATTAAGTTACTCGCTTGACCTACTCTGAATGATTTTTGAATTGTTGTTATACCAAATATATTAGTAAACGCCAAAACTATTAATGAAAAGATAAAAATTAAAATTTCAGTTAAAAGTGCACTGCCTCCAAATACATGAGAAAGTACTCCCATTAGGGGACTTATCCAAAAATTGGATAATGCAAACATAAATCCAGAACAAATTGCCAACGATATACCTTTATTAATCCCTTTAATTTGTAATAAATAGAAAATTCCTGCTAAAGTAAATAAAACTATCGTAAAAACAATTATTCTTAATAATAGCTCCCATTCTAAAAAATTCTGTGCTTCTACATTTATAGCCATATTACTTAGTCCAATAAATGCAATAGCGATAACCATTAAAAAAATTCCTACAATTTCTAAAGATTCCAATTGCTCTCCAACAATTTTAACTGATCCAATCGCTAATACTATCAATCCAGCACCCATAAGACCTGGAATTAAAGTTGGACCTATAAAAAATTGGGCTACAAAATAAAGGAGACCGCCAATAATGGTTTGCAATATTAATCCTATTAACCATAATGGCTTTTTAACAATTGTTCTCATAAATTTCGAATCATCTTTGAATCTATTAACAACTTTCTTTTGTAAGACAGTTCCATAATTATTTGAAATCCCAGATGATATTGCCAGTAATATTCCCAACCAATAAAATACTAAACTCATAAGATATAACTTTTATATTATAATTCAATTTTTATGTACTATAATTTGCTCTTTAATAATTTAAAGATTAGTTTAAAAACTCTTAAACCCACTCTGAGTTGTTTATTACGGGAATTTCATATTTTTTTATGTTTCAAAAAATTACTTCTATTTTATGAGTTTTAATCTCCTTAAATTTGTACAAACAAATTAACTTGATAAGTTAAAATTTTATGTACACATAATAAAAGTTCAATTTTTTGTGGAACAGACTATATAGAACGTTCATTTTAATTATATCTTGTGGGTTTACTGCTTAATTAATCTATTCTCCTTGGATTTGAATGTATACCCTTCTATTTCTGGGACCATCATATTCAGCAAACATTAATCCTTGCCAAGTTCCCAAAACTAAGCTCCCATTATGTATTATTACGTCCAAAGAAGGACCTGTTAAACTTGATTTTATATGAGCATCTGAATTTCCCTCCATGTGAGCGAATCTCGCACTTTGTGGAATCAAACTTCCTAAAAAATCTATGATGTCTCTCATAACTGCGGGATCTGCATTTTCATTAATAGTAATTCCAGCTGTTGTATGAGGTACAAAGATTCGACAAACACCTTCTTTTACACCAGATTCGCGTACTATCTTGCTTACTTCTCTTGTGATATTGACCAGTACTTCCCTTTTTGGAGTTTTTACCCTAAACTCTTCAAAAGCTATCATAAGATTTTATAGGAAAAAATACTATTTTAATGTTAAATTATGAATAAAACCATGAGTTTCACCAAGTTATATAAGAAATACATGCAAAAAGTATTTCCGCGTTGGAATAAATTTGAAATTCGGTAATGATTCGGTCTAATAGGAAATTTTCAGAAAAGTTTAGAAAAATACTTTGTATCAAAAAAGAAAAGGGATATTAATATGGAATATTTAGAAAAAAAGATGATGCAAAAAAACAACCAGTTTTTATTGTTTTAAAAAGATTTGATAAAAAAGTTTTATTGTTGAAATTTTCCATGTTTTCCTTTTCCAGAAATAAATTCCTTGCTGCCTTTAAGATATTCTCCACTTTCTAGCGTTTTTAAGCCATATTCAAATTCATTTTTCATTGCTTCTTTAATGTTCATACCAAATTGTTCATAAGTAGATAATCTATCATTTTGCATACAGATTTGGGGAAATGCAGCAATTTTATAAGCTAATTTTTCAGCTTCTTCTCTTGCAGTTCCATTCTTTACAATTCTGTTTGCTAAACCCCAATCTAATGCCTCCTGAGCTGTTATTGGACGACCAGTTAAAATCATATCTAAAGCTCGACTTAATCCTATTAACTTAGGTAGCCTTACAGTACCTCCATCCACTAGTGGTACACCAAATCTGCGACAAAATACTCCAAAAATAGCATTTTCTTCCACTACACGTAAATCACACCAAATTGCAAGTTCAAGACCTCCAGCGACTGCATAACCCGCTACAGCAGCAATAATGGGCTTGGAAAGCATCATTCTAGTAGGACCCATTGGACTATCCCCCTCTCTCTCTATTCTATTTCCCCGCCCTTCAACAATAGCTTTAAAGTTTGCACCTGAGCAAAACACTCCATTAGCGCCCCATAGAACCGCAACTAAAGCTTTGTTATCCTCTTCAAAATCTCTAAATGCATTAGCAAGTTCTAAAGCTGCTGATGCATCAACAGCATTTTTAACTTCTGGATTATCCATAATTACAGTAAAAACAGGATAATTTCTTTCAATTTTAATTGGCATGTAGAAAATAGTATTTGGCATAAAATATATATCTTCTTATATTAAACGTGAAAATCTAATTAGAAGACGCAGATTTCTCTTTTCTTAATTTTTTTCTATAATTTTGTTTATAGGTTCTGTAATCACCAAATCCCTCATTTCCACCTATAAATTCGGGAAGATAAAAATTGGCATTGATCTCATTAGAAAATATTAAATTCATGAAAAGTCCTTTAGGTTCCAACTTGTTATACAGTTGAGAAGCAGAATGAGGTGCTTCTCCAGCATTATTTACCACTATATTCTTCCCTGCTGCTTGTATTTTTTTATAGATTGGAATCCATTTATCTTGATCAACTGATCTTGCTTTTGCACCAGGAACCCATTGAATTCCGGTGATTGAGGGTATAGTCAATAAATCATCTAAATGTATCAATTGTCCAGGCCCATCTAAATGATAAATTGCGTAATCCATACTTTCTGCTTGGGTAATAATATCCGGCAAAACAAATCTCTTAAAATATTTTGGAGAAAGTAAAGCACTAAAATCAGATTGAATGGGGTACCACCTTTTTGGACACCAAATCGGCATCCAACTATTACAGCCTTCTACATATCTCTCAATAATTGTCTGGAGATCGTCATAGACTTTCAATAATTTTTCGAGAATAATAGAACGACAAGTATCAATGATCTCTGGGCATCGCTTCATTGTGAGGATTATATTGGTTGGCCCAAGAAAGGAGGATAAAATATCCATTACTCCGCCTAGATCAGTTAAACTCATAGAAAAATCTTTATTAGCATGTTTAGCGAAATATTCAGTTATCTTTAGTAATCGATTATACCACAAATTATTTTTATTTAGTTTCGCACCCTCTAAAAGTGGTATAATCTCATCTATAGATGTTTCTCTTTTAAACCAGACTGTATGAGATTGAAACTTAGGAATAACACCAAATATTGAAGCCATAATTCCTGGTCCATAATTAGGGAAAAAGCGAGGAATTGCTTCACCTCCAAAGTATAAGCTATTTAAAATTTCTTTAAAAATATCGAAGAAATCTTCAATACTATCCCAATTCTGAGCTAAATACCAGGGTTCACCAAAATATTCAAAAATATATTCCATTCGGATATTTTTTATCTCTGGAAGGAAATAATAATATGCAATAGTTGGTCTATCAACAATCTCATGATCCCACCAAGCTTTTAAACGCTCTTTTGCTTCATCAAAATCTTCCTTATAAATACTCATCGATTAAAATCCCTATAATCTAAATCGTTAATGTAAATTTGAAAAATTACAAAATGTTATAAATCCTTCTATCAGGAAAATTTTAATAACTAGTTCTTGAGTAAATCGAAGTTAAATACATTTTTATTTATTTTAAAAAAAAAATAGAATTAGAAATAAATTTAAATCGGTCTTTCATAGATTTGATCAATAAACTCATTATAATTTACATACATCAGATTGTTCTGTACAAATAATGTTTCCAAATCCGCTAAGGCTTCTTTTTTTATTCTTTCAATATTCTTTTCGAAATCTCTCTTGAATTTATAAATCTCATCCTTAATAATTTTAGTAGGATTTATTGGTTTAAAAATTGCATTAGATTGTTTAATCCATCCAGCTTCTTTTAATCGATTAAGAGTATCCTGCACGCCATTTTCTTTTATTTTCATTGCTCTGGATAATAACTGCGCGTCGCCATAACCTAATGAAACAAGAACGGCATAGGTTTTTATATCCTTATCTGAAATGTTCAAGAAGCGTAATGCTGAGAAAACTTTTTCATCAAGCTTTTTTATTTTTGATTTCTTTTTTAATGCCTCGTTTTGAATTTTTTCAATATCTACATTATCATTTTTAATGATTTTTCTTTTAATTAAAGCGTCATCAAATAATCTTTTACCTATTTCAGATCTTATAATAACACTATTCCAATTGTCTTTAGGCTTTCCAACGCTTCCAACAGATATATCTGAAAATTCTGCACTATAATCCTTACAATATTGGCAGCTTGGCCAATTATATTTTTTAGTTTCCTTAATGAGGACCTCTTTTTTTCTCCCATCTTTAGTGTATACAATAAATCTACCCCGTGAAATATCAAATTTCTTAATATTTTGTAATTTTATATCTAATTTTTCTTCCACTAACTTTTCCATCAAATCATAAGAGTAATTTGAAGTACAATACAAACCTATAATCAGTGTAATTTTTCCATATTCTTCGGAGAGTGGGGGGAATAGTTGTAATTTTCTTGCTGCCTGTATTTGACAAGGCATCCCTACAAAAGCAAGTTTTTTAAGTTTATATTTATCTACAGCATCACGGTAAGAAAGTAAAGTAGGAGCCATGGCATAAATGGACCCTGCTAAACTTAATATTTCTTTAGCAGTTCTTGCAACAAATGGTTTTGGAACCCACTCCTCATCTTTAGTTGCTGAAAGCACCCCATCAATTAAACCAGTATTTAATGCATGATTGAGTAAAGTGGTTACTATACCACCATTTTGGGCTAGCTTTAAAATATCTTCATCGGTACTTCTCGCCGCAATAATTTTTTGATAATGCCCTAATAAAAAATCTTTAGTAATTTGTTCCTTGAAAATTATTTTTCCAAACATTTCTTCAGGAAAATATGTTCGCGCGCAATATTTAAAGCATAATGAACATTCTGGGTCACTTTCTAAAAGAACAGGTCTCCTATTTTTCATGCCAATACGAGGACAAAGTGAAATACATGCCCCACATAATACACAAGCATCTTTATTAATTACATAATCGTATAAATCTTGAAAGCCAATACCCATTTCTACATCATGTAAATAATCAATAATATCTTGTTTGGTTTTCATTTTTATACCCTCATTTTTCTTTTATGAATATTATCGATTTTGATAGTTGTTTTTTAAATTCGTAAGTTTGATTTTCATTTTTCAAGTAAAATATATGGAAAGTAACATATAAATGATCGTTTTACTATATATATATTATAAAAATAGTATTCTAAAAGTTATATTATTTATAAGAACTAGAGAATGAGAAAAAAGATAATAACAAAATTATTATCCATTTGAATAAAATATTATAAAGTGATAAATTCTACTTTATTAATTTTAGAAGGCTTTCCCTATCAGAATCGTCCATTTTTAAAAATTCTTTAGCAGTTTCAATAAATATTTCAATAAAGTTTCTATGGTCTAAAATACTTTTGATTTCTTTTAAGAGTTCTTGGTTTTGCCTTAATAGATCTATTTGAAGCAGGCAAAAATTAATTGCATCTGAGTAAGTTTTACTTCCAGAAACTTCTTTAAAACGATCTAACTTTTCCTTTACAATATCATTTAATTCGATATTTGGCATTATTAAGTAAATATGTTAATATTATTTAAGCTTAATGTTAATAGAACATTATTATGCTTAGACTATTACACCTTAAAATTTTTCTTATTAGTTTTAATAGGATTTATATTAAAATTATCAGGTATTGACAAAAAATTGTTTCTCTTTAATATAATCATTATTAAATACTAACACATAAATAATTTAAATATAATATCATAATTATATCTTAGATATATTTTTGTTAGGCTTTGATCATATTGTGACAATATTATGAATACTTTATAATTAGATTTAAAAATATACTTGAGGGAATTGATAAACATGAAATATAAAATTTTAATCATTTCTACTCCAGGCGTTCATCTTAATGATAATTTTACATCTCTATTAAAAAAAATCACAAAAAATAATTCAGTCATAATAATTAGGCAAGAAAATACATTTATGCTTGATATTAATGAACTTTTGCGGTATTTCTACGAAGAGTTTGATGGGATTTTTATTATTTCTCTTGGAGAAATAAAAACTGGAGTTATTGAATCAAAACATAGGGATTTTCAAAATAAAGTTAAAGAAACTAACCGAATATTAGCAAAGAGAGGATTAACTGACGGTAGAATAAAGATTTGTAGCTTTAATGGAAAAAATTACAGAAAACTGAATAATTTTATCTCACAATCTTTTAAAAATTTAATAAAGCTTGGATTAAATCCCCTGAAATTCGAAAAATTAGAAGTATAATAATTTAAAATTAAAGGTGAGGAGGATATGAATCGTGACTTCTATAATAAAAGAAGAATATAATTTTAAAGGACTTCCGCTTAAAAATGTGCTATATGCCACATATAAAGCAGCTAATAATTTTCAATATAGAGCTCTTTTTAAAGCTAAGGAGAATATTTTA
The DNA here is from genome assembly GCA_048887145.1 of Candidatus Hodarchaeota archaeon. Taxonomy (GTDB): domain Archaea; phylum Asgardarchaeota; class Lokiarchaeia; order Sigyniarchaeales; family SOKP01; genus SOKP01. The sequence goes on along the minus strand of JBHLKA010000104.1, from coordinate 1,878 downwards.
AAGGTTGGAAAATATAATAAGAACGACTTAGATATAATTTTAGACTCTATAATTGAAGCTGAAACAGCTAGGAAATACATTTTTGAGGAATTAAAGAATTCAAAACCTTTAAAGCTTAGTGAAATTATAAAGCGTTTTCCTTTTCCGAAAGAAAATATAATTCGAGATTTATTTTATATGAAAGAAAAAGGATTAATTGAGGAAATTTATGATAAAAACGATCCTATTTTTAAATTTGGAGATTTTTCAAAAGTGAGTAAAGAAAATTATTTTATTTCAGTAGATTCAGTTTATGATAGTAATTTATGTTGTCAATGTGGCTTGTGTTCTTCTATATGCCCTGTAAATGGATTAGATCTTACAGGAGATTACCTCTATATTGATGAAGGTAAATGTATTACTTGTGGTTTATGTTATGAAGTATGTCCTCGTTCTTTCCAGATGGGTGACTTGATAGAAAATATATTTAGAAGGAATAAGTCTCTAAAATACACTGAAGGATTAGGTTATTATAAAAATATATATTCTGCTAGGGCAGCAAAATATTCAATTAAAAAAGTTGGTCAGGACGGAGGAATAGTTACATCATTACTATACTATTTATTAGAAAGAAAGTTAGTGGATGCAGTTATTACGATTAAGCATCTAGAGAATTATTGGGAGCCTAAAGCTAGTATTATAGAAAAAACAGAGGAATTATATAAAACAGCTGGTAGCACATATGTTCATTTTCCAGTTCTATCAATTTTACATCAAGCTAAAAATTACGATAAGATTGCGCTGGTTGCTCTCCCTTGTAAAATTGAAGCTCTCTTAAAAGGAGATTTAATACCAATCCAATTGCCAATATTTAAAAATATAGCATATAAGATTGGTTTATTTTGTATGGAATCTTTTCCATATGAAAAAATGTTTAAACTCATTAAAGACAAATTCAGCGTGACTACAGATGAAATTATAAAAATGGATATTAATTCTGGGCGATTTGAAATTACTGTTGATTCCGGTGAGAAGTATTCATTACCTTTAAATGAATGCACTATTTATACTTCAGACTTTTGTCATTTTTGCAAAGAACTTACAGCAGAATTTGCTGATATATCTTTAGGTTCAATAGGTTCAGATGAGGGGTGGTCTACTGTCATAATAAGAACAAGTGAGGGTGAAAAAATCTTTAAAGGTGCAATAAAAAATAATTTAATTGAAATTAAAAGCACTTTAGACAAGATTCCAATCCAATCCAAAATTAAGAGAATTGCTGAGAAAAAAAGAGAAACCGTCTCACCCATAGAAATACATGCTTACTAAAATATGAGAAATCAATAAGTAAAAGTTAGATAAAAATGTCTTTAAGAAAATTTAAGGGATATTATGGAAAAAAAAGATAAAAAAATCAAATATAAAGATAATACAAAAAAGAAAAATTATTTACCAAATCCAGATTTATATCAATCTTATATGAATTTAAATACTCAAAAATTTGGAGAAATAGAATCAAATTCACTAATAAAAAATTTTGAAGAAAAATCCAGCCTAAACGCTCAATTGCCCTCAAGCATTTTGTCAATGGATGCAAAAATTATGAATAAAAAAAAAAGGGAAGGGGATTAGAAAAATAATTTATTTTAATTTTATTTTTTATTCATAACTTCATAAATATTTTCACTTAAAAAAAAAAAAATAAAGTCACTTAAAAGATAAATATTCATTCATTTCTACAAAACTGCTTGTTCTTATTAGAGCTGCCTTTAGGAATTGAAATCCAATATCATATGTTGATCCATCTCCACCAATATGGATAACCCAAGGAATTTCTCGGTTATAAAGACCTTTAGCTTTCATAATTTTTTTAGCAGTTATTATTCCATCAGCCACAGT
>JBHLKA010000103.1:0-9492 GCA_048887145.1 Candidatus Hodarchaeota archaeon | reverse complement strand
TTACTAATAAAGGTCGCCCTAAGGCAATAGATACATTAACAATATTCCTCAGTTGAGGATCTGCAATATATTTTACATTTTCAGTATTTACGTCTCCCTTAAACTGATTAAAACCAGCATTACTCATAAATAATTAAAATTATTTTTGAATTAAATAATTTTTGACTGTTTACTTTTTTTGTTGAAAATTAATGAGATTCTTTTTAATAATCATCAAAGTTTAAAAATTAATGTAGTATCTTTGTTATTTAGGAAAAAAGCGTCCAATTGTTATAATAGAGAGGAAGATGAAGAAATGATTGGTGATATTATTAGATTATATAAATTAGGTAAAGAATTGGGATTAACTAAAAAAGATTTAAATATGTTTTTGTTATTTGATAATACAAAACGACCTAGAGTATATACAATGCTATTATTCATAATTCTTTTTCTCATCCTCATTGTTAGTATAGTTTCAACCTTTACATTGTTGAGTTATGTGGCTAGAAATACTTATCCTAAAGGAGCTGAGTATTCAGCAATTCAAATCAAGGATTTCAAAAAAAAAAGAAAAAATATAATAGAAAAATTTTTTACGAGATTAAGTAATAGAAGTTGATTGCTCTTATAAATAAGAAGAAAAGCAAGTATCCTACATTTGCATTAATTTTGGGTTTTATATTATTAATCACTTTATTTCTTCCATTTGCTATGCCTATTGAGCGCGGAGTTGTTTCAAAGGAAGCCCTATCATTTGTATGGATTTGGGGTTTATGTTATGGTCAAGGAGAATTTTTCTTTTTATTAATACCGATGGGCTTAACATTCTGTTTAATATTTCTCGCAATTCTCATATTAATGATTTTCATATTGATAAGAGGTTTTGAATTAAAAAAGAATAAACTAAGTCTTGTTAAATTTGGAGAGCAAGTCTTTATATTTAGTTTTCTTATGATTTTAGGTTCGGTTGTTTTAATGGTGAGTATTGAATACAGTTTTCTATTTTTTTCTAATATACCTATAATGGGTTTGAGTAAAGCTGATTTTTGGTCATATCATATCCCTGGATTTGGATATATAGGAGTATTTTTTGTTTCATATCTACTATTAAATGTAAGTTTAGCCCTGATGGGATATGATAGAAGTAATTTCTTCTATTTTGCTTTAGTCCTCTTTATAATTGTTACATTAATTATAGTATTATTCTCTATAGATATATTGTTTTTTCCCATAATTGGTTTAATTTTAGGATAAGAAATACTGTTTACTTTTTTTCTAATTGAGAATTTTTGGAATTCTTTTTAATCATCATTAAAGTTTATAAGTTAACCTAGAATCTTTTTTATTCAGAAAAAAAGAGTCCAACTATTTTAATATCAATATAAAATTCAATACAACATGCGAAAGATTCTTATAAATTGTTAATTAGGTAAATTTGTTGTAAAATCATGCATAAAAATAAATATAAGTTAATAATATGGATGGAAGATGAAAAATGATTAGTGATATTATTAGATTATATAAATTAGGTAAAGAATTGGGATTAACTAAAAAAGATTTAAATAAAATTTTGTTATTTGACGATACTAAACGACCTAAAGTGAATACTTTGTTATTATTCTTAATTCTTTTTCTTGGCCTTATTCTTAGTATAGTTATAGCGTTTACATTTCTAAATTATGTGGGTAAAAATACATATCCTACAGGAGCCAGGTATTCAACAGTTCAAATCAAGGATTTCAAAAAAGGAAGGAAAAATCATTTACTAGCTAAATTTTTAAGAAAAGTTAGTAAAAAAAGGTGAATGGGATTGTTTTTGAACGAAAAAAGGATAAACCAAACTCCCTCAGTTTTAAAAACTCGTTTTAATTATGCAATTTTAGCTTTCCTAATAATTTATACAAAAAAATTTTAAATATTTTCTAAAAAATCTTATCTAAAAATTTTAACTTGAATTAAAAATTTAAATAGAAAAGAATTTAAAAAAGAGGTTATAAGTATGTCAAAAGAAAAAGAAATGTTAGATGAATTAAAGCAAATAAGAGAATTATTAACACCAGCTCCCCCACCACCGCCTCCCAAAAATTTGTTAGACGAATTTAAACAATTTTTAAAATCCTATAAAGTTATAGGGCTTGCTGTTGCTTTCATTATGGGGATATATCTAGGCGCTTTAATAGGTGCGCTTGTTACTGACTTAGTGATGCCGATAGTTGAATTTTTTCTGCCTCCTGGTGAAACATTTGAGGCATGGACCGTTGGACCTTTCCGAATAGGGCATTTTCTCGGGCAACTAATAATATTCATTATTGTGGCATTAGTAATTTTCCTGTTAGTGAAGCTGACAAAAAGAATAGGGCTTGAATAGAGGATTTTTAACTTTTAATTTTTTTTTAATTAATTTGTTCTAAAAGTGCACCTAAAAGCTTTATTAATAAAATTTCTTCTTTATTAGTTAGAATTCAATTTCTATTTTAACTTCGATATTGTTTTAACAATGACCAATATAAGCACGTTATTTTACAATAAAATTAAACCATCTATTGCTGTATGGGAAATAACTTTAAAATGTAATAGCAGATGCATTCATTGCGGTTCTTCTGCTGGAGAGACTCGTTCAGATGAATTGAATACCGAAGAAGCTTTGAAATTAATAAAAGAATTGAAGAAATGCGGTTATAAGGGTATAGCGTTAATGGGTGGAGAACCATTAATTCGGGATGATTGGTATGAGCTTGCTAAAGAGGTTAAAGATAATAATTTAGAATTATCTATTATTACAAACGGATTAAATTTAAGGAAGCACATCGAAAAATTAAAAACATTAGATATTGATTGTGTATGTCTAAGTTTGGATGGCGGAACGCACAAAACTCATGATTATCTCAGAGGAATAAAAGGAGCTTTTCAAAAGACAATTGATGGAATTAATCTATTGAAAAAGAATAGATTACCAATAAGTGTTATAACAACTGTAAGCAAAATAAATTTTAAGGAATTGAATATCATAAAAAGTATTCTCTTAGATCAAAATATTGCTTGGCAAATCCAAATGGCTATTCCAATTGGGCGGTTTCCGAGAGAATTAGTTATATCAGAAGAACAGTTTTATACATTAGCTTTATTTATTGCTGCTAATGTTAAAAAGTATTCTTATAAAAGGCTTCCTTTAATTGGGGCCCATTGTATGGGACACTTTTCAAGACTTATACCAAATTTAGGTTTAACTCCATGGATTGGGTGTCAAGCGGGAATATCAGTGTTAGGCATTCAAAGTAATGGAAATATAAAAGGATGTTTAACATTACCAGATGAATTTATTGAAGGAAATATAAGAGAGAAAAACCTAAAGGAAATCTTAAAAAGCTTAAGGTTAAAAAAGAAAAAACTGAATAGTAACTGCATCCAATGTGATCTTGTTAATGATTGTAAAGGAGGTTGTTTAGGAACGATGTATGCCTTGCAGTATATTAAATCACCCTATTGTTTAAGAGCAATTGAAAATAAGTTTATTACCAATAAGAATTTGCCAATGCGAGGAAAATTGGATTCAGCAATATCAAAATTAAAAAATATGTATAAGGCTTTGTATCAAATTTAAAAAATTGAGGTGTAATCCTGAAAATGTTTAAAGAAATTTTTCAATTTTACAAAATAGGAAAAGAATTAGGATTGAATAAAAAGGAAATAAATAAGATACTTATATTTGATAATACTAAGCATCCTACATTGTACTTAGTTTTGCTTATTATAGCTATTGTTGCTACTGGAGTAATAGCGGTTATTTTGGGTATAGTAATTTCTAGAGATGTTTACCCTCAAGGTGCTCTTTATTCTATTGTAAAAAGGAAGGATTTTAAAAAAAGAAGATAAGCAATTTTTAAAGGGAGCATTCAATTTAAGTTTGTCTTTTAGTTGAGAAACATGCGAATAGAGTATTATATTCATTAGAAGAAGATATTAATGAGATATATGAAATTAAATATAGGCTGTGGAAAAAAGTTTGAGCCAGGATATTGTAATATTGATTTATATGAAACCTTAATAGCAGATAAAATAATGTCTGCTTTAAGTCTTGAATTTGAGGATAATAAAACTGATGAGATAAAGGCAATACACGTTATTGAACATCTTACCTATTTTGAAGCTATTTATGCTCTTAGTGAATTTTTTCGAGTTTTAAAACCTAATGGAAAAGCAATCATAGAAATTCCTGATCTTAGCAAAGCATGTCAACTTTATTCAAATTCTGATGATGAATTCAAGAAACAAATATTAGATTGGATTTTCGGAGCACCTCATAAAGGATTACAACATAAATTTTGTTTTCCCTCCTTCTTATTGATTGAAGTATTAGAAAATATAGGATTCATAAATATCAATACAAGGAATTATATAAATTATGAATCGATTCCAACAGTAAGGTTTGAATGTTTTAAGCCTAGAATTAGGGATGATTATGAAGTTTTCCAAATTTTAACCCATATTCGTAAAAAATTGTTAATAGAAAATTATATTGATTTTTCTGATTCCTTTTTGGTTAAAGAACATGAAAATTTATTAACATTGCTTTTAGTTAAAATGCTTGAGTTCAAGAAAAGCGGGAAAAATGAGACAATTTTTGAGACAATCATTGAATCCTTAATTAGACGGACGGATTTTGTAAAAATATTACTGGAAGTTATTAAAAATAAAAATTATTTGTCGCAAGTGCAGATAAAGCGGATTCGAGAAATTACAGATTTATTGATAGAAGTAAATTTTCCAAATATTTTATGTCATTTAGTGAAAAAAGCACCCATAAGCGTTGGAACCCAAAAGTTGGTACTTAGATCAATTGAATCCTTTGCAAGAGATCTTATTAGAAAATTAATTTACTCCATCGATGAAAAAGAAAATAGAATAAATAAATTAAAAAAGCTATTTGAAGAGATAGAATATCCTGAACTAAATTTTTTTACTTCTAAAATTATTGAACAAAAATCACTAGATTATTTTTATGAAGGAATTAAAGCTTTTTATAGAGAAAATTATAAAATGGCTTATAATAAATTTCTTAGGGCTGTAAAGCTTTATAGAGATGATTTCTTATACTTTTGGAATTTATCAAGGGTATTAGCTAAGTTGAATATGAAAGAGCAAGCTAAAAAGTTTTATAAAAAAACATTGATATGTTTAAGAATCACCAACATCAAATTAAAGAAAGAAATTAAGACTGCTATTAAAAAAGAGTTAATTTGGGTAAAAAATGGGAAAGGTTTACCACCCAAATTTGAGCCAATGGTCTCTATTGAAAATTATAACAAATTTAAACGTTAGACTTGAAAAACTGGTAAAAGTTCATTAATTCTCTTATTTTCAAAATTAATAAAACATATATAAAAGATTGGAATAAATAAACATATACAGGGAAGTTGAAATCTAAAAGTTAATTTTTATGAATGAGGTAAAAGCATTAAAAAGTGGAGATTGGAAAGTTCTATATGATTTAGAAAATATAATTGGTAAATCTATTCCGCAGATTGAACAGGTTAAACGAAATTCGTTAGGTTTTGTGTTCCGTGGTGATAATATAATAGGATTAGGACTTTTTAACTGTTTAGCTACTTTTCCTGATTGTATAACATCTCTTAAATCTCTTAAAGAACTATATCTAGAGGGAAATGAACTGACAACTCTTCCAGAATCAATAGGAAACCTTAAATCCCTTCAAGCTCTAGATTTAGGAAATAATACTTTGAGAGTCCTTCCAGAGTCAATATCTAAGCTTAAATCGCTTCAAAAACTAATTTTGAAAGGAAATAAGTTATATATCTTTCCAGAACCAATAACAAGGCTTAAAAGATTAAAGGAATTAGATTTAACGAGCAATGAACTAATTAATCTTCCCGATTCTATAATGAAATTAAAATCACTTCAAAAATTAATTTTAGATGGCAATAATTTGACTAGTTTACCTGATTCCATTGGTGAATTATCATTACTAAAAGAACTTTCTTTAATTAATAATGGATTAGAAACACTCCCAGAATCGTTTAAATTTCTGTCATTTCTTCAAAAACTAAATTTAAGTTATAATCAACTATCAATATTTCCAGAATCAATATGTTATCTTACCTCGCTTCGAGATTTATGTTTATTAAAAAATCAATTAAAAGAATTGCCAAAATCCATAGAAAACCTTAAATCGCTTCAAAAACTGGATTTAAGATACAATGATTTTTCTTTGCTTCCAGATTCAATAGGTAATCTCAATTCGCTAAAAGAAATAGATCTAAGATATAATCAGCTCTATTTGCTCCCTGAATCAATAGGAGATTTATTAGCTCTTAAATACTTATATTTGGATAATAATCAATTAAATGTTATACCAATATCAATTACAAATCTAAAATCTCTGGAGGTTCTGTGTTTAGGATCAAATTATTTATCTTTCCTTCCAGAATCAATAGACAAACTTATTTTACTGCAAGAATTAGATCTAACGTCGAATAAGTTGACATATCTTCCAGAATCAATAGGCAATCTTCCTTCTCTAAAATATTTATATTTAGATCATAATTATTTAGCGACTCTTCCAGAATCAATTTGTAACTTAAAAACTTTAGAATCATTATGTTTAAATGGAAACCAACTAATATCTCTCCCAAAATCTATGGAAAAACTAAAATTCCTACAAGAAATCGACTTGAAAGGGAATAAGTTGAGAATACTCCCAAAATCATTACGATCCTTACCAATTATTCAAAATATAAGCATAGATAAATATCAGAAAAATAGAATAAAATACATAACAAGGCAAATTTCTGCCGCTAAAAAGGATTTAAATAAATTTAAAGAGGGATTAAGTGATTTTATCATAGAAAAACTTGAAGAATATTATAAGGATGATTGGTGGGATAAGGGTTTACCAAGTGATATCCGATTTTATATTGAGAATAAAATTGAGACTATATCAGCAGAATCCTCTCAACTAAAATCTCAATTTAAAGAAGCATTGGAACTTAATCATTACTTTTCAATTATTTCTAAAGAGGATAATTGGCAAAACATATTTTCAAACGTTTTTCATGATAAGGAGGCTCTTGGAAATAATCTTGATAAGTTAACAACCTTTAAAGCTTATCTCAAAAAAAAAGTTGAGACCCCAGATGATTTGTATACTTATTATTTCAACTTATATGATATTCTTAAGTTTTTTTCTAATAGTTTTAACATCTACTTAAGTTACGATGTGGATGATATGGAGTATTACCAAATCCCCGAAATTGTTAATCATTTGGAAGCTTATCCTAAAATAAATAAAGTCTTTTTCTGGAACATTGATAATAGTGGTGGTATAATTAGTGATACACAAGGTTTTATGAATATAAGTAAAATATATATTTTGTTTTTTTCACAGAATTCTTTTAACTCTAGCCGAGTGACAGAGGAATGGAATACTATATTTCAGTTAAATGAAGAAAGTAAGATAAATATCATATCAATCTACGAGAATCAAAAGAATATCCCGCATTTATTGAATGAAATGTTAAGAGTTAAATTTAATAAAGAGAATTTTGATGGATTCTTAGATGCCCTCTATAAGAAGGTTATTGACGCAGAAGAACTAATGAACATCCAAGTAAGTGCTTAAATACTATGTTTTTGTTTGAAAATTTTTTTTTTCATTTTTTTTTTTATCAATAAGCTTCAGTTTAAGATTTTTTTATATAACCTAGATAATCGACAATTTTATAAATGAAAATCCACAAGTTTAAAAATAAAAAATTTTACTATAAATAAGGGAGATATGAAATACCTGTAAAAATGCTACCAGCATCCCAGCAAGGCACTAGTAGTTACTAATTTTTTCACCTATTTCATTCCCCTTGTATAAATTTATTGATTTCTTTAAATATAAAGCTTTTCTATTTTTCTTTTAATATATTTTTATCTTTCTATAAAATTATATATTTTTACTCATAATATTATTGAGTTTAATAATTTTTTGTACTAAAGTCTAAAAATAAAAGAAAAAGTTAAAATTAAATTTTACGGTTAATCTCTTTGACCTAAAATTGTAACTGAACAAACAGTAAAAGCGCCACCAAGATTATGGCATAAACCGATTTTTGCATCAGGAACTTGTCTTCCTTCTGCTCGACCTTGAAGTTGTTTCGTAATCTCTGTTAACATTCTGCATCCAGTGCTACCAATTGGATGACCAAAACTCTTTAAGCCTCCTGAGGGATTTATTGCTATTTCTCCATCATAATTAAACGTTCCATTTTTTAATTCTTCAGCGGATTGTCCTCTCTCACAAAATTGTAAATCTTGACAGTTTAAAAGTTCTGTTATAGTAAAGCAATCATGAACCTCAGCACAATCTATCTCTTTGCGCGGGTTATTTATACCAGCTTCTCTATATGCGTATTCTCCAGCTTTTTCTGTTGCAGGGAAATGTGTGAATTCTGAACCAGGACCACCAGGGGGAACATACCAAGGAAAATTAGTTTGACATGAAATTGCATTTGCTTTTACCAATATATAATCATCTGCATGTGCATAACTCTCAGCTAACTCTGGTCTCGTCAAAATTAAAGCTGCTGCACCATCAGACATCGCACAACAATCAAATCTCCCAAGTGGATCAGCAATCATAGGTGCTCTCATTACCTGATCAACTGTAATCCTACTCCGAAAATGTGCTTTAGGATGATCAGCTCCATTATCATGATTTTTAACGGCTACACGCGCTAAATCTTCTTTTGTCCAACCGTATTCATGAAAACTTCGGGTTGCTGCCATCGAGAACATTGCTGGTGCTGATGGAGTAGGATATAATGGATGACCAAATATACGGAAACCTGGCAATCCACTCCCTCCTTCGTCCATAAGTTTTTCAACTCCACAAGCGAGTACTACATCGTATGCTCCTGAAGCTACAGCAAAACTTGCATTTCTAAAAGCATCCATTCCCGAGGCGCAGTAGTTTTCTACTCTAGTAGATGGTTTTCCATCCATTCTGAGAATATCTTCAACCATAGCTCCCGAAAGTCCAGTAAAATAATAGAAAATCCCAATCCAGCTCGCATCAATCTCATCCTTTTCAATACCAGTATCTTTTAAGGCACCTTGGAATGCTTCGAAGAGCAGATCATATTGATTCTTATCCCATAATTCTCCATACTTAGTCATATCACAACCAATAATAGCCACTTTATCTTTAATTCCTTTTCTAACCATTTTTTTCAACCTCCTTTATGGTCTTCCCCTTTCAGGGCGACATTTCCAATAATAATTTTTAAAGTCGGCACCTTCATGTTCTTTCCTGAAGGTCAGCTCAACTCTCATTCCAATTTCAACACTTTCTTCAGGTTTTTCAACTTCAGTCATGTTTAGTAGTACCCTTCCACCACCATCAAGATCAACTACACATCTAGGCACAGGAATATCTAAATAAGTACCTCCTACTAAATGATCTAAAGTGAATGTAAAGATTGAACCTTTTAAACCAAGTTTTACCCG
>JBHLKA010000102.1:0-9557 GCA_048887145.1 Candidatus Hodarchaeota archaeon | reverse complement strand
TCATGGTTTAATATGATATTAATTTTAGAAGCACCCAGATATATTGAGGTTATAGCATATTTATCAATAATTTTTACAACAATTATTCCTGGAGTTATTATTGCTTTAAAGAAAAGATTTTGGGGCTATGGTTATTTATTTGGTTTTTCTGTTGCGGGGATCCCATTTATGATTATAGTCGATTTGTTCATTGGGGGCTATACATGTATTACTACTTTGTTTATCTTTATAATATTATGGTTAATATTTTGGAAAACATGGCGCTCTCTTAGCTCTATAAAAGTGGATAGGTAACTAGAGGATTGAATTTTTGGAATTTTTGATCCAACTAAAATTATTTTATTAAAAAGATAGTGGAAGAAACATTATTTAGAATATAAGGGAATATCTTCTATAGTAATATTGTTAACTTTTTTTATTGATAAAAACTTTTCTCTTATTAATTCTGTATTTAAATGACCAGATTCAAGAGTGTCTCCATTTAGATATGTTTCATAAAAGCATTTTTCTAATTCATAACAAATGCCAGTTGTATGTAGTATATCTTTACTCAAATTTAGTTCATTTAATACTTCAGAAATACCTTTAACAATTTCTGGTGAAAATTCTTCTAATTTTATTAGTATTTTCTTAATTAGTTTAGTATTTGTAGGAAAACAACTTACTTTTATAACATCTTCTCGGGATATAAAAATTAACAAATAATAAGGCGAATCAATAATTTCTTCTTTCACTTCGTCAGGAAAAATAGTAAAATTCAAATCTTCTTTTGTTATGATTAGACCTAAAGAAATTTTGTTTTTTTCTTTTCCCTCAGTGTTTTTGGTAACCATATCCATCAAAAAATCCTAAGTAATTAAAAATATATGTCTATTAATAAAATTTGTTTGTTTTTAATATTTATTTTTTTTTTAATTTAATCTATACAATATAAAATTCATAAATATAGTATGTAGTTAAAAAGGACTTGAAAAGATAAAAACATATAATCTGGATATTACAAAGATAACATATATATTTTAAAAAACAAGTTAAAGTTTGTTAATTATGTGATTTCGATTATTAAAGAGAAAATTTTAAATTATGTCTTATAAATTTAATAATACTAACCGAAATATGGGTTTTGGCTTTGATATTAAAAGAATCAGCCGAGACGAGTGCTACTTTCACGCAATATATTTTTTAGATAATCTAACAGGTTCTCTCTTAGTAAGTAAGAAATATTCTGATTATTTAAATTCCCCTTCAAATGGAGATTTAATTAGTGGATTTTTAACGGCTCTAAATTTATTTATAAAAGAAATAAAACCTGGTGATACCGATGATGAAATCCAGGAAATTAATTTTAGAGAGACACGAATTTTATATGAAAGAAGAGGAAGACTTACTGTTATTGCGATAACTAAAAAATCAACTATTCAATTTGAAAGGCATATTTTAAATCTTATTGTAGATGATTTTTATAATCGATTTGGAAGATCTATAAATCATTTTAATGGTGTTATTGAACCTACAATTTTAGATTATAAAAAGAAATTAAAGGTGCTTAGTGTATACAATTCTGATTTTGAAAAATAAAACTTTTAAATATTATTTGAAAGGTTATTCTTCTTTCTTTTTCTCTTCGATTTTTTCGATTTTCTCTTCGATCTTTTCACTTATTCCCTTTATATCGGGCTTAATTTCCATTCGCTTTAAATCTTCTTCTCGTTGTTTGTCTCTTCTAAATGCTTTTTCGCCAATTGTTTTTTCAATTGCTTCTCCTGCTTTTTCTAAATCTGGCTTTAATTCCATTCTTTTTTGATCTATCTCTCTTTGTTTTTCCACTCTAAAAGCTTTCTCACCTATCGTTTTTTCGATTGCTTGACCGGCTTTCTCTAAATCTGCTTTGATTTTTTTACGTTCTTCTGCAGCTTCACGTTGTTTTTCTAATCTAAATGCTTTTTCTGCTACAGTTTTACTTATTGCCTCTCCTGTTTTTCTAAAGTCTGGTTTCAGTTCCATTCTTTTCATATCATCCTCACGTTGTTTTTCCATTCTAAAAGCTTTCTCACCTATCGTTTTTTCAATGGCTTGACCAGCTCTCTCTAAATCTGGTTTGATTTTTTTACGTTCTTCCGCAGCTTCACGTTGTTTTTCTAATCTAAATGCTTTTTCACTAACTGATTGGCTTATTACTTCACTTATTTTTTCTAAATTTGGTTTCAATTCCATCCTTTTTTGATCTTTCTCTCTTTTTTTATCAATTCTAAATGCTTTTTCTGCTACGGTTTTGCTTATTGCCTCTCCTGTTTTTCTAAAATCTGGTTTTAGTTCCATTCTTTTGAACGCCTCCTCACGTTGCTTTTCTTGCATAAAAGCCTTTTCACTAATAAATTTTTCAATTGCTTGTCCAGCTTTATCTAAATCAGGTTTTATTTTAAATCTTTGGGAGTCACTCTCTTTCTTTTTCTCAATTAAAAAAGCTTTTTCATCGATGGATTTACTAATTGCTTCACTGGTTTTTTCCAAATCTGGTTTAATTTTAAACCTTTGAGCATCGCTTTCTCTCTTTTTTTCTATCATGAATACTTTTTGATCAACAGACTTACTTATTACCTCTCCAGTGCCTTTTATATCCGGTTTTAATTCTATTCTTTGTAAATCTTCCTGGCGATGTTTCTCTCGTAAAAATGCTTTTTCACCTATTGTTTTTTCAATTGCTTCTCCTGCTTTTTCTAAATCTGGCTTTAATTCCATTCTTTCTAAATCTTTTTCTCGTTGTTTCTCTCGCATAAAGCTTTTCTCTGAAATTAAATTGGAAATTTGACCTTTGCTTTCTTCAAACGACTTTTTTCTTTGTTCTTCAGTTAATTTAAGATATTGTTCTCTTTCTTCTTTTTCTTTTCTATAGAGTTCATTTACAATTTTTTTTTGTTTTTCAATTTCTTCTGGAGTTAAATGATTTTCATTTTCTTCCAATTTCCTCACTTCAAAAAAAATAAAATACGCATTGTTAAATATAATATCAAAATTTGTATTTATTAATTTACTTATCCAAGAATTAATAGTTTTGAATTTAAAGTAAAGAAGTGAATGAAAATAAGGAAATAGTTTGTGAAGCTTGAAGAATTTAGTATCAGCATATTTCTATTTTATTGGTATCGGTTCAAATGACTCTTCAGAAACTGAATCCATTAAACTAATCATAGTCAGCTTCATTGTGAGCATTTCCATGACTTCTGTTAATAATTTCTGATAATAGTTTGAATTTTTATCAATATTATATTTAGAAATAATTTCATCATATTTCCTTTTCAACAACAATTTTAAGTTTTCTTGAGAATCTATATCAAGTTTTTGTGTTTTAAACCAGTTATCGATCTGATCTTTAATTTGAATTCCGAATTCATCATCTTTAATATAAGTAATTTCTATTTCTTCAAGATATTTTAAATTATCAAGATATTCCTTATCTTGGTACATTGGTTTTAATAAAAGGCCTAAATTGATCATTAGTGGTTGAATTTGCAACTTATCTAAAGAATCAGATAAGAGTTTTAAAATTTGTCGTTTTTGGGTTAACTTCGCGTAATTTATATAATCTTGAATGAAATTTAATATTGCATTTTTTACTAATAATTCTTGAAAATCACTTACTGATTCGATTTCTAAGTCAAAAGTTTTTTCAATACAATCATAAACAGCATTCATAAATGGTTTTATATTCTTAAACATTGAAAAATAGTAAATAAATTGAAGAATTTTCCCTAAAATCTCTTCTTTTATATTATCTGATTCAAAAGAAGAGTCAATTTTCTGTTTTAGATTAAATGAATTATCAGGAATTAATAAAAATGTCTTTATATCTAAATATTTAGATTCAAATACCATCAATTATCCTTATTCAACCATAATATTAAAAAATTTTTTTTAGTCGGAAAAAAAATTAATGAATTTTAAAACATCATTATAACGGAGTTAAGGCTGTACTGCCACTTTTTCTTGCTTCATCAAGAAGAGACATAGTTTCTTCAGTTGAAATTGAAACTAAGTCAAATACAGTCATGCGCGCTAATTTAAGTTCTGCCTTAACAGTTTCTGCTAGATTATTACAATCTCCTGAATAGAATACTTTCCTTTTACCAAAAGCTTCCCTTAATTTCTCACCAACTTCATTAATCGCACAATATCCTGCCACAAGACCTTTGGTATATCCTTCAGCTTTTAAGCTATTCACAAGATTCTCATCATGTCCTTTACCCATTATGATAAACCACCCTCCTTTGAACTTTTCGGGGTGATCATAGGCAAAAGTTTGTAAGATAACTAACGGATTGTTCATGCAACCCTCTATGCATAAAAGCTCTTTACCCTTAACAATTTTAACGTTATCAGGGAATATCTGCAATAAATCCCATTCATATTTCTCTTTATATTCATTTAAATCTTTTCCAATTATCTTAATTTTATTTAAGTCTCCTTCACCTAACCCTCGCTCATAAGCTATTTTTAGATGAGGAACTTCATTAAGAGTTAAACCAAAAATTCTTGTTCCCACAACATCAACGGCTAAAGTATCTCTTCCTCCAATTAAGATCTGAAATGGAATCACTAATTTATCCTCCCATGCTGTAGGTGGGTAATGTCCGTGGATTGTTCCCTCGGTTCCATCTATAAGGGTAATATCAGGTTTAATTAACTCATATAGATCTACTAACTTCGAATGCAAATTATAATTATGATCTTTGCCTCGGTCTGCATGCTGTGGAAAACCCCATTGATTCTTTATTCCCAACGTTACTCTGGCCATAGAATGCATTTTTAATTTCGGTAAATTAATATATGTAATAGCATCTCTGTTTTTCATTATTTTTACAATTGTATTTGGTAACCTAAACGTTTTCAGGTTATAACCTTTCGGATCTTTTTCCGCTGAAGGTTTTCCTTTAAATTCAAAAGTTTCCGTTCCTTCCTCATCTAAATATATCATTTTTACCCCTAAGTCTTTACAGACTTTTTTATAACCATTAATTGCAAAAACAATCCGAGTCATGTTTGCCTGAGTTGAATTTTCCATGACATAGACCTTTGCATCTTTTTCTTTAAGATATTGTATAACTGCTTCAAGTACTTCTGGAGACGTATATGAATGTTTTTTATAATCAATACCATTAACTTTTATGTAGACTTCTTTTGAGTTTTTTATTATATGGCCAGTTAACTCAATTTTATCCAGAATTTTCTTAACCGCGGATTTAATTCCTTGATTTGTATCTTCAATATATACTTCTGTCATAACTTCTCACATTTATTTATAAGAGTTTATAATATGATAAGAGTTTTTAATAATTTCTAAAATCTGACAATATGTGACCAAAATGATCATATTTAAATTGGATAATTTATTTTATTAAATAATCTGATCAACTTGGTCATATGATCATATTAATTGAAATAATATAAAATAGTGTAAACTTTGTTTAGAAGAAAATTTGAAGATATAAATAATTTTCAAGCGAACAGATATCCAGGACTACCAACATATCAGGGAAATCCAGATCCAAATGAAACTCTTCCTCCACATGAACCTCGGTCACCCTTTGGATCACCACCGTTTTTTAGACCTCCATCTCATTTCAAACCTCCATTCCCAATGACCCTTGAAGGTTTTAAGGAAATGAAGTATATAATGATACTAATGATACTTTCTGATAATCCAGAAGGTATTACCGGATATCAACTTCAAGAACGATTTAACATGCCTAGGGGAAATTTATTAAGAACATTGGATGACTTAGTTGAGTTAAAATATGTTAAAACTTCCGAATCGGTAATTAAAGGTAGAGCTCAAAAATTTTTCATTATTACAGAAGAAGGGAAGAAATATCTTGGTGATTTAAAAAAAAAGTGGATTGAAAGAGTCTCACAAATGCCAGAATTTGCAGCACCAGTTATGCAGGTGAATTTTTTCATTAAAAAAGGCTTAGAAATGATCCTATCACATCAATTAGATCTTCTGGAAACAAAAGAAGACGGGTTAGATCTTTTTCGAGGATTGAGATCTAAACTAAAGATGTTTATGAGCAAAATGGCTGAGGTATTAAAATACTTAAAAATTACTAAAACTGAATTAGATTCAATAATACAAAAAATAGAAGAAATGGATGTTCTCAATATTGAAGAAATTAAAGAAATGATTAAAGAATTCAAAAAAAAATTAGAAAAATAAGGAATTTATTTCAAAAAGTTAAATCAAATCTGATATCAGATTTGAGACTATTGATAATGAAATAATAATTTAACTTAAAAAATTGGTATCATGTCGGAAATAGTTATTAAACTTGAAAACTTGACAAAAAGATTCGGAAATTTTACCGCTGTGGATAATATTGATCTTCAGGTATGCCGAGGAGAAACTATTGGGCTAGTTGGTCCAAATGGAGCCGGAAAAACAACAACAATTAAAATGATTGCCAAAATCTTAAGACCAAATTCGGGAAGAATCTTAATTAGAACAAATCATAGTGAGCTACAAGATTTGCAGAACGTACCTAGTACGATTAGTCAAATGGGATTTTTAATAGATATCCCTAATTTCTACAATATGACTGCTTATCAATTACTCAAATATTTTGCTAAAATTCAAAAATATCCTAAAGATAAAACTGAAGCGAGAATCAATGAGCTTTTAATGCGTTTTAAACTTACTGAATGGAAACATGAAAAAGTTAAAAATTTTTCTAAAGGTATGACCCAGAAGTTAGGAATTATTCAGGCCATTATTCATGATCCTGACATAATAATCCTAGATGAACCTCAAACTGGATTAGATCCATTAGCGCGAATTGAAATCCGGAAATACATCCGAGACCTTCAATCACAAGGAAAAACCATATTCGTAGCATCCCACATGTTATATGAAATTTCAGAAGTATGTGATAAGATTGCTTTAATCAACTATGGAAAAATAGTTGGATTTGATACCGTAGAAAATTTAGCAAAAAGCTTACGAACTAGTGTATTAAACTGTATATTACTTAAACCTCTTAATATGAGTGATCTAAGTCAATTATTAAATCGTTTATCTGAAAAACTTAATCCTTACTTAGACCAGAACTTAGATCCAAAGATTTCAAATATTCCAGTCAGATACAAACCAGAAAAGCAGGAATTGAAATTTTATTATGATGGCAAGAATGAATCGAGAGGAGAGATTCTTAAAACATTAATCAAAGATTTTGAATCAGATTTTACAGTAGTAGCATTTACTCAACCTAAAACATCGCAACTAGAAATGGTCTATTCAGAAATGGTAAAAAATAATGAGCCAGAAGGTAAAAGAAAATAAAATGGAGATGTGTTCAAAAAGTGAGAACTAATAATGAATATGGTATTGGATTAAAACCTATATTTGACACTTTTATATTTGAAATAAAAAAGCAACGAAAGAAACTATATTTCTTTTTGGGGGTTGCAATCTTAGTCGTATTTTTGGTGGGTTATCTCCTTTATTTATTTCCTGGTTATCTTCTACCAGATACACAAGCAGAGTATTTTAGCGGGGGTTTAACGTTTATTGAATTTTTAATCTTATTCTCAGCGTGTCTATTTTTCTCAGGGATAATTTGCTCTGAATTTGATAAAAAAACAGGAGCTATTGTATTTCCGAAAATAAACAAATATAAATTGATACTAGGGAAATATCTTGGAAATCTAATTCTCGTTATTTTTATTCTGGCGATTTATTACTTCCTGTTAGGGCTTCTTGGGTTTTTTTACTATGGTGGACCAATTAACGTTAGAATTTTTTATTCATTTGGTTTTGCATTATTATACTTGATTACTATAAGTAGTTTTGTCACATTATTTAGCTCATTTATGAAAAATGTAAACGTCACAATCATTAGCACTTTATTAATACTTCTTATTGGATTCACCATTGCGGATCAAATTGTTACCTTGATTTTTGCTGAAAGTTTTGAACCTTTATACTCTATAGTGTATTTAGGTGGCCTTATAACTTCGGTGCTCCAAAATCCATTTCCAGATCCTAGATATGCTGAAGTCACAATGGGACCTCCTGGTATGGGCGGCGGTTTTACTTTTGGTCAGTGGATAACGCCTAGTATTGAAATGGGGATTATTTTACTTTTAGTATATATTGTCGTGTTTTTTGTATTAGCAGCATTTCTATTCAAACGGAGGCAATTATAACGGAGGAGAGTAAAATGTTAGAAAATGGAAAAAATTGGAAAGGTATGTTCATAATTGTATTATTATTTTCAGTATTAGGAATTTCTTTTTTGAACGTAATATCATCAGGGTTAGCACAGGGCACTAATTATGAGCTAAACTTAACGAAAGGAACTACTATTTTTTCAGTCGAAACTTATGATGAAGATGCTTGGCTTACCACTGTTAGTAATACCCTAAATCCTAGTCATTGGTTTGGTGGAGATGCAAATATTTCTGGTGCTCAAAGTAAAACTACTATAAAAGGATGGTCCTATTCAGAATGGGGCACCTATGATGTGTTATTCTCGATAAATCCAGCCATTAAATTACTCAACAATACCGGATACAATAAGGCTAGTATTAATGAAACTTATCCAAATACCTATTGGATATGGAATGGTTTACAAGTAAAATGGGAGTATACAGTCGAGGAATTTGATGAAAAACCTGATTTGGTTTTTGACCAAATTATAATTTTAGAGAATCCCGAGGATTATAAGGAAATTTTAGATGATTATAACACACTTGCAACCCAAATTCAAAATGATATTAATATAACAAACCCTATTATTAAGGCTACGTTTTCAAATATGACAGGAGATGACCTTTTATGGCAATTAGTGCGTAGTAGATTTGCAGCAGCTGGGCCTATAGGAAACTATTTATTAGCTGTCACTGATGCGCTTGAGACTGAAAATGTTACTGCGAGAGGTTGTAGCCTGATATTCAACCAAACTGGACTAAATGATTATACTGTTGAATTTGCATATGGAGATCGCGGAACACTTACTAGCGTAATAGTTAAAGATCAAACAGATGATATAATCTATCATATAGCAAGCATAAATTCAGAATGGATATTCTATATGATATTAGCTATTGCTGTGGCGTCGAGTATTGGAATAATCCTAATTTTATCTATAAGAAGGAGGAAAATAAAGAGATCTTAATCAAATCAAATTTTTTTTATATTTTTATTTTATAATGAAAAAACTATTTTTTTAATTAATATTTAAAAAGAGTAAGAAAATGACTGAAAGTATAATAGAAGTAAAGAATTTAACAAAAATTTACGAGGATGGTAATGTTTTAGCTGTTGATAACATAAGTTTTGATATAAAAAAAGGGGAAATTTTTGCTATGTTAGGTCCGAACGGAGCAGGAAAAACAACTACCATTAATATGCTTGCCACATTATTAGATCTTACGGAAGGCCAAGCATTTGTAAATAGTTATGATGTGGAGAAGTATCCAGACAAGGTTAGAAAGAGTATAGGCATCGTTTTCCAAGAACCTTCTTTGGATATTGATATGAAAGGATGGGAAAATTTGGAACTACA
>JBHLKA010000101.1:0-9600 GCA_048887145.1 Candidatus Hodarchaeota archaeon | reverse complement strand
GGAGCAATGATTGCTTATCTCGGAGATAATAGAGGTTTAATTTTGCCTTTTGATTTAGCACCAATTCAAATAATAATTATTCCAATTATCTATAAGGGGAAAGAAGAAATCGTAATAAAAAAAGCTAAGGAAATATATAATCAACTAAAAGGTAAATTTAATGCGAAAATTGATGATTCTGATGAATCTGTTGGTAATAAGAGATATTTTTGGGAAATGAAGGGCGTTCCTATCAGAATTGAAATTGGACCAAAAGAAATAGAAAAAGGACAAATCAAAATCATTAAACGGCATGATGATAAAGAATTTAACATTAAAGAGACAGAATTAGAATCTCAGATTGGTAAAATTGCTGCAAATTATACGAAAGAAATAAAAGAAAAATCATTAATTGATTTTGAATCTCAAGTTGAATGCGTATATGAAAAAGATGCAGCTATAGAAGCGATTAATAACGGAAAAATCGTGTGTTGTGGATTTTGTTCAATTGATATGGATGCTTATCAATGTGCGGAAATGGTTGAAAAAGAAATAGGAGGATTTGTTAGAGGTAAAAAAGTCGATGAGGAAAAGCACGAATTTGCAACATGTTTAATATGCGGTAAACCAGCATCCTGTACTGTTTATATCGCTAGAAGCTATTAATTAATTATCTCTATTTAAAGATTTGGTGTGTTAAATTTATTAAGTGTAATATTCAAGAACTTTAAAAGCAAATCTACTTGATACTGTTGCAGGACCTCCTCCCATTTCTATTGCTACTTCTATTGTTTCAATAATTTGTTCTCCATTTGCTCCTGAATTTAGGGCTTCTTTAATATGCCACTCTATACAAGATTCGCAATTAATTATTATGGAAATACCGAGTGCAATAAGTTCTTTCTGCATTTTACTCAATGATTTATCTAAGTATGTATTTTTTTCTAATTCTAAAAAAGAGGTGTAAACCATTGATTTCTTTCTTAGTAAAAATTTATGAGCTTCTTCTCTATCAGATATTATTTTTTTGATTCTATTTATATCATCTTCATTCATGTTTTAATTGCATTAGTTCATTCCTTAAATCTTTAATGAAATTAGGTTTTGAGACTAATTAATAGAAATATATATTTAATACCTTTGCTTCACGTTTATATTTGTGATTTATTATGACAGATAAAGAAAAGGTATTAGAAGTTTTCAAAACTCTTGATAAACCATTAAGACCTGGAGATATTGCAAAAGAATTAGGAATAGAATCTAAAGAAATCTCAAAAATTATAAAGGAATTAAGAGAAGAGAAGAAGGTTTATTCTCCTAAACGCTGCTATTATGCGTTGAAATAATAAGATGAATAAGTTGTGGAGTGCAATATCGTAAAAAGTTTATAAAGTATTTAAAATAAGGCTTCTTTTATATAGATTTAAATATCAAAAGGAATATTGATACTATAATTAAAATTTGCTTTAAAATTATTAAATGGTATAGCTCTATGAAACCTCGAGATATCGAATGGAAAACTACTTTAATTAAAAGCTTAATTTATAGGGGAATTACTTTAATCTTAGGAACCATAACGGCATATGCTTTGACACGTAGTATAGCAATTGCTACAACTACGGCTCTTTTAACAGAAGCAGTACAAGCTGTAAATTATTTCATATATGAACTAATTTGGAGTAATCTTTCGAGAAAAAAACTTGAAGAGGAGATTATTCAGAAAATTAAAAATAGAGAAATTAATTTAAAAATAGGATTTTCATCAATATTAGATTTAGCTTATCAACTTTCTCAAATTGATACATTTGTGCCTAAATTATATTTGTCAACACTAAACATTTTTAACAAAATGTTGGAAAATCCAGAACTAGAAGAAATTCGTGATGAAATCGAAAAATACAGAAATCATTTTAAAAATGTGCATTCGAAAAGAAAAATGTTCTTTATAAGTGATAAGAAGTAATGTGTCTGTATTAGATCTGCAAAATCTTTCTTATCTTTTTAAAATATTAAAAAAAATAAATAATTACAAAAAACCCTCTTTATTTAATGTGTAACCACCTGGTGCGTATTGCCTCTTTGTACGAATTTATGCTCTAAATTTTCATACTCACAATCCAAACACTTTACGATAATTGGTGGAAAATATTTGATAATCTTGGGTTTTTTCATACTGGAACAGTTTGGGCAATTATAATACATCTTTAACTTGATAAAATTAATTATAATCAATCCAACAATAAATTATTTAAAAAAGAATAAAAAGAGCAATATTTTTTCAGATTTGTAAAAAAAATTATAAACTCTACGAAATATTTAAGATTTTTACTGTGTTTTCCATTATAAATTTCTCCTAAATTAAAATAAATATGGACGACTTTATTCACTTAATTTCAGATGAGTTTCCAGAAATTTATTTCATTGAGGGAGCAAGAAATGGTAAATATCCTTATTCACACTCTCTACTTATTGAAGATTTTATTATTGATACAGGCATCTCATCTAGATTATTAAGAAAATTAAAAAGAAAGTTCCAGATAAATAATGCATTATTATCGCATTGGCATGAAGATCATACTTCTGGAAATAGAATAATTCCTAATGCAAACTTTTTAATTCATTTTAATGATAAATATTTGATTGAAAACGTTGATAAATTCAGTGAATATTATGGGATTTTGAATACTCCTGCTGCTGAGACGTTTACTTGGTTAGAAGAAAGTCTTAAATTAATGAATACTAAAATTGAAAAAACCTTTAAAGATAATCAAGTTATTAAGATAGGAGATCATTTACATTTAAAAGTTATTCACACTCCAGGACATACGGCAGGTCATTGCTCCTTTTATGAATTAAATTCAAAAATAGCTTTTTTAGCAGATATAGATTTAACTAATTTTGTGTTTTATGCAGGAATTGATTCGGATTTACTTGATTTTGAAAAATCCATTGAAAAACTTGAACAATTAAATATCGATATTGTTGCTACAGGACATAGAGGAATTATTGAAGGTAAAAACAAGATAAAAGAAGAATTAAAGAAGTATAAATCAATAATCTATAAACGTGATGATCGGCTTTTATCTCAATTTTCAGAGTTTAAACCAATAATGGTAAATGATTTCAAGGGTAAGAACCTTATATATAAGTATTATAGTGAGTTTAAGGAATATGAGATTGTAGCCGAATTAATAATGATTCAAAAGCATTTTGACAAATTTTTAATACGAAAACTTATTGCACCGAAAGAAAATGGATTTATTCTAAGTTAAAACATTAGATAAATAAAAAATAAAAGATTAATTTAATCTTTTTTTTGGGCTAATCTTTCAACTTTACTTGGGACTCCTTCGTCAAGTGAAACTGATTCAGGGAGCTTACTCATAATTTCTTTAATGTTCACACCAGACTTTTTAAGACCATATCTCCTGATTAGATAAATTATTGCGCCGACAGCAGCAAAAGGAAAAACTATTAAAGAAATTAAAATTCCTGCCTCATCCAGGAACAATAATAGGAGAAATATGAAAGAAGACACACCAGCAATTATTCCCATCACTTTCAAAGCCTTTAGAGAGGGCTTGAACCCTGCATTTTCATACCACTCTGGAAATCTTTTAGGTAATACAAAAACAGCAATACTAATTGGCACCTGCAAAATAAGAACAACTACGCCAACAACAGCACTTAAGAGTACAGCAGCATTTGATATTCCTACGAGAGGAGTAAGTAATGGTATAAAAGTGAACATAAAAATAATTCCAACAATAAATAACAAGGTTAAAGCCGGAATTGGTGTTCGATGTTTTTTATGTACTTTACTTAGTATTTTTGGGAAAAGTTTTTCTCTACTTATCATTAAAATGTCTCTTGAAAAAGCCATATAGGAAGGATGCATTGTTGAAGCTATTGCAACCGCAATAAGAATAGTCATAAATAACAAAACACCCGGAGAAACTAAACTCCCTCCCATTATAATCTCTATTACGGTTCCTACTGGAGAATCCCATTGTTGGACACCTGCTATCATAAGTGCTTGCAAAGTATATAAGCCTGTAAGGACAATTATACTTACTAATAATGCGCGTGGAATATTTTTCCTCGGATTCTTAACTTCTCCCGCTACATCCAGTATTAACGAAAATCCTGTATATGAAAAATAAAAGACTAGTGCCGCAAATAAAACAGGTGGAAATTTCAATGGAAACATATTTACAAAATTTGAAGGTTTAAACGCAGGAATTGCTGCTATAATAAATATAACCATCACTAAAATATCTCCAATTAAAGTTATTACGAGCTCAATTGCTCCTGAAACTTCAATTTTTATCCAATTTAAGAAGTAGAAGACAGTCAATACTATAACACCAATGACAATTGAGAACCATAATTCCGCTTCAGGCGCGATACCGATTGCTTGTCCAATAAATATTCCAAAAGTGGTTGCTAAGTAAGCTAAAGTTGAACCAACTGCTAATATTATCAGCCAAACAGTCATAAAACCCCCAAATCCCCCAAGTAATCTACTGTTTACAACATAAGTACCACCAGCAACTGGAAATGCTGAGCCAATAAAAGCAATAACATATGCAACAAAAATAGCTGGAATTACTGCAATGATATATGAAAGAAATATGCCGGGTCCTGTTTTTGAAAGGTAATCCGCAGGTGATATCCAGATTGAAGCACCAATTACCATACCTATAATAATAAAAATGGCCATTGGTAAATTGAGTCCTCGCTTTAATTCTTTATCTTCAGCCATGATAATGACACTTTTTCATTTGATTAATTTCAATTATTAATTTTATTTAATTTCTATTTTTGATTGAAAACTATATAAATATTTTAATTGTATGTTAAACAAATTTTAAAAATATTAAGTTAGAAGAAAAACCTTTTAAATGGCCCTTCTCGGTAAATACTTGAATATTTTTGTATTTTTTAGAAAAGTAGATTCAATATCTTGCATCTAATTTTTCTAATAAATTTTTTCTTCTCTTTATTTTCTTTTTCAATTCTTTAAGGGCATCATCGACAGCATAATCATAAGCAGGGATTTTCTTTTGTGATGCTTCTTGAATAACTTCAAAAGTTTTCTCTGTTATTTTATTTTTAATAAAATTAAAAATTTCATCAGCATTTTTGGCTACTTTATTAACTAATATTGATAAAACTTCACCTGCATTTGCTACAAAGTCAGGGAATGCGATAATTCCTTTTTCTTTTAATTCATTCGTTATTCCTTTTTCATATGGTATATTAGCTGCGGGTACTATCGCAATTGCTTCAAGATGATTAATATTTGTTTTATTGATAACATCTGGTCGAGCTCCTGGAATAATGAAATCTAATTTATATTCTGATGACAAGTTGAATAGTTTATCTTTTGAGACTCTAACTAAATTCTTACTTACATAGTGATTAACTAAGTCATCTCCATATAGTTTTTTTAAATTTAATAGTTGTTCAATATTTAGACCATCCTCATCAAAAATAGCTCCTTTTATCGTTGAGACTCCTAATAATTTAAAATTCAATTCTTTTAAATTTATTGCAATTGCAGTTCCTACTTTACCGAAGCCTTCTAATATAACTTTAGGTTTTTTGCCTATATCACATTTTATTTTTGTAAGTTTTTCTAGATTATTATAAATCGTTTCTAAGCAATTTATGACACCATAACCAGTAAAAAGTTCCTCTACTGGAATTCCATCCTTATCTAGACCTATTTTATTAGGGGCTAGGTTTGGAATCCCCATAACACTAAACATTTTATAAAGGTCATCATCATCTGTACCCATATCCGGACCAGGATAATATGCATCATTCTTAACATA
Organism: Candidatus Hodarchaeota archaeon; assembly: GCA_048887145.1. Lineage (GTDB taxonomy): Archaea > Asgardarchaeota > Lokiarchaeia > Sigyniarchaeales > SOKP01 > SOKP01. Next base: position 3,781 of record JBHLKA010000101.1, on the reverse strand, counting down.
TTTCTCAATTGCTTTAGCAAATCCAGTTAATAACAGACTTTTTTGTTGCAAATCAGTAGGATTCCCCCATACACCTGCTTTTGCTCCCCCAATTTTCAACCGATATGTACAAAACTTCAATGACATAGCTCGAGATAATCTAATCATTTCATTAACAGTTAAATCAGGGACTAATCTTACCCCACCAGCAGGAATTCCATAAACTGAGTTATCAATAACTAATATACCTTTTAAACCTATGGAAGGATTGTTAATAAGAATAACCTTCTCTGGTCCGATTTCATCTAAGAGAGAATAATCTTCAATATTAAATCTCATAATTCGATAGATCCCATTTGTAAATATTATATTTTGAATTATAATCTAATAACTTTTTTTTCTATATTTTATTTTTATGATTATGGAAAAAGAAAAACCTATTTTATTTGAATTATATCCAGATTTAGAAGGTAAGATTCCTTGGATCTCTCTATTAACTAGCTTACCCACCAAAATAGATAGGCTTAATGAATTAGAAAAAGAATTTTATTTAGATGGTGGAGAAATATATATCAAACGTGATGATAAAAATCATCATATTTATGGAGGAAATAAATTAAGAAAGTTTGAGTTTATTTTTGGAAAAGTATTAAAAAAGAAAAAAAAAGGCGTGGTAACAATTGGAGGGATAGGGACAAATCATGGATTAGCGTGTGCTATAGTGTGTCATCAATTAAACCCACCTTTAAAATGTAGTCTTTATCTTTTCCACCAGCCTTTAACTTGGCATGTCCAAAGATCATTATTACTATTTAATCATTTTGGAGCTAAAATCCATCTCGGTAAAGGAGATATTGGCACTTTTGCTAAATTTTTGTTTTTCAAATTATTTCATCCAAAATATTTTTTAATGTTCCCTGGAGGTTCGCCTTTGTTTGGAATAGGATCTCCTCTTGGTACAATTGGTTTTGTAAATGCTGTCATTGAATTAAAGATTCAAATTGACCATGATGTAGTTCCAGAACCTGATATAATTTTTATACCAGGAGGATCTACTGGAACAGCGGCTGGTCTTATAGCAGGGTGTAAATTACTGGGATTAAAAACAAAAGTATGTGTTGTTGCTGTTTACACCTCTTTAACTGCTAATCCTTCAGCTATAATAAGAAACGCAAATAAAGCTTTAAAATACTTACGAAAACAAGATAAATCAATTCCAAATATAGAAGTATTAGAAGATGATTTTGAATTTATATCTGGATATTTAGGGTCTGGTTATGGGATAAAAACTATCAGAGGTCAAAGTGCTATTGATAAAGTAATGGAATTAGAGGGTTATCATAAAGACTTTAAATTAGAGACCACATATACGGGCAAAGCGATGGCAGCCATGTTTAACTATCTTGAGAGGGAAGAAAATAAATCCAAAAAGGTACTATTCTGGAATACATATAATTCAAACGATTTGGATAAATTTGTAAAAGAGACGAATTTTGACTACAAAAAATTACCAAAGAAATTTCATAAATTTTATGAAGAAAAGATATTTCAATGTTGGCAATATGCAGATTGTCCTAAAAATATAAGAGTAAAATGTCCCGCATATCTCAATCATGAATATAGGTTTTGGAAAATTACAGATTGTGAATTATCTAAAGAAAAGCAAGCAGAAATAAAGGAAAAGTTAAGTAGAGTGATTGAGTTAGAAGAAGCTTAATTAGGATAAGTTAAATTCTCTTATAAGTTGTTTTTGAAGAGCAGGTCTATCAACCTTAGCCAAGCGTGTTATAGGTAGTTCTTTTTTAATAACTACTTTTTTGGGTACTTTAAAATCAGCTAATTCCTTTTTGCACAGTTCTATAATTTCAGTTTCATTAACTACTTGACCTGATTCTGGAACAACGGTGAGCCAGACCACTTCATTATAAATTTTATCTGGAACTCCTACAGCGGCAGCCATTGCAATTTTGGGGTGTTCTATTACAACACTCTCTACTTCGGAAGGAAGAACAGTATAACTACCAACACGAATAATAAACTTTTTTCTACCTTTTATATAAATTCTTCCATCTTTAGTGATATAACCTAAATCCCCAGATCTACACCAACCATCCTCAGTAAATGTTGTTTTATTTTCTTCTGGCATATTATAATAACCAGGTATAGTCAACGTTCCTCGAAATAGCATTTCACCAATTTCTCCAGGAGATAATTCATAATCATTTTGATCGACAATTTTAATCTCTTGTTCTGGTAATAATCTACCTATGTAGCCATTCGCTAATTCTTCCAGAGGATCTCCAATATCTGTGAAAGATACTTCTGGTCCTGATTCAGTACTTCCGTAAGCATTGAGTATATTGGGGCATATTCTATCTCGCATACCAATTAATAAATCCATACTCAATTTTTCTCCACTAACTACTGCTAAAATTAAGGATGATAAATCAAAATTATCTAAATCTGGTAAGCTTAACATAATTGCATACATTGTTGGTACCCCTCCAATCAATTGTAATTTCCATTTTCTTGTTGCTCTTAAAACATTATAAGGATTCCATTGTTCTTGTAAAACAATTTCACATCCTGCAGCTAATACTGTACCCATTATTTCAACTGAACCACCAACGTGACTTGGTGGAAAATTATTTATCATTTTAAATCTGGGTTTTAAACCTAATGGTTCACCTTTTTTTTTAATGTATGTAGCCTCAAGATAACTTGCATGAGCAATATTCTTATGAGTTAACAACGCTGCTTTTGGTACTCCCGTGGTACCACCTGTGAAAATAATGAGAGCCCCCTCATTAGGATCCAATTCTTCACGCCTTATTTTTAATATATCACTTAAATCATACTTTTTTTCAAATAAATCTTCAAATGGAGTACCAAACTCATCCTTCCCAATCATAAAATATTTGATATCAGAACTAAATTCTGAACTAAGTTCTCTAATAGTATTAGCAATATCGTATCCTCGAGCTTTTCCAATCAAAAACACTAATTTTGGTTTAATATTTGGAATAAAGCGGCGATAATCTGCAGGTCTAAAACGAACATCCATAGGTATACATATCGCACCAATAGAATTAGCTGCTAAATATACTAATGCATACTCCATAATCATTGGTAAAATTGTCACTATAGTATCTCCTTTTCTAACGCCAAAATTTATAAGAGCTTCTGCTAAGTGATCAATTGCATCTGCAAATTCTTTAGCAGTATACTTTTTCCACTTAAACTTTATAAGTGGAAAATATGGATCAACTGAAGCCCAGTGATTAACATACTGCCATAAGTAATCCAATTTAGGTATTTCCATATATTTAATCCTCATATATTCTGAAATCTATATAATTTAATTCTCTAGCTTGGAAAAATTTTGGAGAATCTTGATTAGTATTTCATAAATTATTCCAACATCTGCAATTTTCAACTTTTCATTAGGTGTATGTTCACCCTCTACAGTAGGACCAATAGAAATCATTTGAATTCCAGGAATCTTTTGGCTTATCCTTCCAGTTTCTAATCCTCCATGAATAATACTAGATTTAACAGGTCTTTGTAAAATCGATTCATATTGTTCATTGGCATATTTAAAAAATTTCGATTCAGGTTGGGGCGTCCATTCTGGTAAAATATCACGTAATTCCATCTGCCAATCTCCTAGTTCCCCTAGTTGAACCATGGATTGTACAAATGAATTCAATTCAGATCGAATAATACTTCGAGGATAAAGCCGTATAATAATTCTTTTATCTTTTGTCCATACTATCGCAAAATTATTAGAGGATTCAGGAAA
>JBHLKA010000100.1:0-9676 GCA_048887145.1 Candidatus Hodarchaeota archaeon | reverse complement strand
GCCAAAAACAGCAATTGAATGGAGATTATTAAGTATTATTTATGTTTTAAATGAAGAATTTGAAAAAGCGAAGGAATCTATTATGAATGCTTTACAAATTGAACCTAATATTCCACAATATTGGAATGACTTGGGATTAATACACTTCTATTTAAATGAATTCCAAGAAGCGCAAAACGCATTTGAAAAATCTTGGATAAGTACTGATTCTCGAATACCCGCTATGGATTTTAGTTCCCTTAAGACTTATTCCTATTTAATTTTTAAAACTTATTATGAATTGGGTAATTATGAAAAAGCGATTAAAACTTCCAAATCATATTTACAATTTTATCCTAATGATCCAATAATGTTGAATAATCTTGCTTCGGCATATAATAGAGCGTGTGATTACGATAACGCCATAGAAGCTGCTAGAGTTGCTTTAAAGATAGATAATAATTTAGGTACTACGTGGAGACATTTGGGTTTTGCCCTTTACAATAAAGGTGAGTACGATAAAGCTTTAGAATGTATTAAAAAAGCCTTAGAGCTTAAAAAGGATTATGATGAAGCATGTTATAATTTAGCTCAAGTCTATTTCAGCTTGGAACAATATGATGATGCTTTAAATGCATGTAATAGGTGTTTAGAATTAAATTCGAACCATAATGAATGCTTGAAACTAAAAGAAAAGCTAATAAAATTTTGAACGCTTACTAAAGTTTTTTAGGAAATTATCTCTTTTAAGTTCCTTTTATGTTATTGAGAAGAGTTATTAAGAATTTCCATATTTTTTCAACACTACTAATTTTTAACCGTTCATTTGGAGAATGGCCATCTTTAATTGTTGGTCCAATTGCTATTATTTCCATATTAGGGTAATATTTCGTAAAACAATTACATTCACAACTTCCGTGTGATGCGTTGATTTTAACATCTATGTTAAATAATTTCTGATATATTTCTTTTGCTAAAGTCAAAACTTTTAAATTAAAATTTGGAGGCCAACTTGGATAATCTAAATCATATAATATCTTAAATTTTAAGTCGACCATGTTTAAAAGATTAAGAATATTTTCATTTAGCAAGTATTTTTCATATTTAGAAGAACTTCTTTGCATGATTTGGAAAATAATTCTATTTTCTTCTGTAGTTATTGTTCCTAAATTAGTAGAAGTCTGAACTAAATCCTTAATTTTTGGATGTATTGAAACTACTCCATCTGGTACAATATATAAAAAATTTAGTAATTTATTCTGAAGATTTTCTTCCAAACAAGTACAATTAGAATAATCAGTCAATTTTTGAATATAAATTGTAATATCCCTTTCAATTCCATCGAATAAATCCTTTATATAGTGAATACCTTGAATAAAAGAATTTAAGGTAGAAAAGTTGTTTTTTTTAATATAAATCACTGCTTGAGATTCTCTAGGTATTGCATTAAATTGAGTCCCTCCATTTAATGAATTAATATAAATTTTGAATTCCTTATTCAGTTTCCATAATATCTGTGAGAGAAGTTTTATCGCATTAGCTCGCCTTTTATTAATATCTACTCCAGAATGTCCCCCTAATAACCCTTCCAAAGCAATTTTGACCGGGATAAGTTCGGTTTCAATCCCTTTTAGAGTTTTTCTTTTAGTTTTTATTTCAATTGTTTTATCAATAGTTCCAGCGGATCCTATTAGAATCTCATTATCATCTTCAGCATCAAGATTTATTAAATAATCTCCGCTAATTATATTAGTATCTAATTGAAGTATACCCGTACATTCAAACTCCTCATCTACAGTAAATAACAAATCTAACCCTAAAGGAATAAAATTCAGCTCACCGTTATACACTTTTTTCATTATTGACAGTTGATATGCGATACCCACACCATTATCTGCTCCCAGAGTTGTACCTTCCGCAGTTAACCACTTTTCGTTATCCTCATCTATAAGTTTCAATTTTAATGGATCTTTCGAAAAATCATGGTGCACTCCCTCATTCTTATTACACACCATATCCATGTGGCATTGTAATACTACCTTTAATTCTTTATCTGAGTTTTGTAATTTTGATGGAATTTTTACAACAATATTTTTTACTTGATCGATTTCCACAGGAAATCCAAACCTTTCAGCTTCTTTCCTTATAAATTCTCTTATTCGAGCTTCATTTTTTGAACATCTTGGGATTTTAGATATTTGATAAAAATAATCCCAGAATTCGGGAGGATTGCCCAATTGTGCTATATTTTCCATATTAATTCGAAAGTAAAAAATTATTGGCTTTTCTCGAATTAATTTAATATTATTCCATATTCTTATTTAATACTATCTAAATCTTTAATTCTAAATCCTTGTTAATAGTTGGGAAGCTGCTTTTAATTGTTATTAAAGACAATCCTTATTATCTAAATCATATCTAATAATAAAAATTTCATTAGTTTAGTAAATCTTAGTTAAGGATTCCTTCAAAATTACAAATTAATGATTATATGAAAAATTTGAACAGACTCATATTATCTATATATTAATCGAAATAATAAAACAAAAAAAGTTAATAAAACAATAATAAACTATATTAGAGAATTTAAGTCCGACAAAATGAAGATCGTTGTATCAGGACCATTACAATGTGGAAAATCGTCGTTTATTAAATATTTTGACGAGAATGCATTAAATATTGAAGCGAAAGCAAGAGATAATAAATTATATACTGTAGGGATGGATTTAGGTTCTTTAACATTAAATGGTTTTGATGTGTTCCTTTTTGGAACTCCTGGTTTATTAAGATTTAATGTGATGAGAGATGTAGTTTTACGGGGAACTGATGGAGTTATTTTTATTTTCGACGCTGCTCATCCTGAGAAAGATGAAGATGGTATTATAATTCTAAATTCTATAAGAAAAGCTATTAGTCAAGATATTCCAATAATATTTTTAGCAAACAAACAAGATATTGCAGGAGCGAGACACGCTGAAGTGGTTCGCGCCCAAAATTATTTACCAGAAGATATAGTAATTTTTCCTACGAGTACTAGAACTGGAGAGAACCTTGATGATGTTTTAAAGCAACTTGTTAATCAGATATACGAAAATTATTCATCTTTAATAGAGGTTCTCCGTAAATATGAGAATGATATTGAAGGTTTAACCGAAAAATTAGAGAAAAATTCAATTGAGATGAGAGATCTTTTAAATAATCTTGAAATTAAAAGATTTATTGAAATAGATCGCGTTAAACGAACTTATAAGGTAAAAGAGGGATTAAAGCTTTTAATTTAATCACTTTGTCATTTTTTTTCTCGAACATACTTGCTGATTAAGCCATGGATAAATCCATGGGTGAAATAATATCTTTTTTTTCCTTTTTTATATTATTTAGTTTTTTTCTTTGATCAGTTAAAATATTCCAGAAAAATTTAGGCATATTTTTCTCCCTTCTATACATATTTTCTACTCTATCAAGCTTTTCTATTAACTTTTTTACTCTTATAGAAAATTGTTCTATATAATCATCTTTAGTATAATTTTTATCAAGATATTCCTTAAACAATAATTTTAAATCTTCAAATTTTGGAATATAACCAATTGGAGTTTTAATTGCATTAACATCACTATGAACACGTAATTCTGCCCATATAATCCATATTAATTTATCAAGAATACCATTAAGATATTTACCTTCCTTATTTTTTAAAAAATAATTTGTAGCAAATACTTTAGGTGGAAATTCTAAAGCTTGTCCAAATCTTCGATGATTTTCAAGATACTTTCCCAAAGGAACTACTAGAAAATCTAAATTAGCCATAGGTTGCATATTTCTTACACCTTCTTGTCCAAGGGTTGCTGAAGTTGTTTCAGATTCGATTGAGGCTCCAAGGAAAATTCCATGTTCCCAATCAGAACTCTCAAGAACGGGAGGCATAGTATCTGAATCCCTACCTCCATAGAAGATTAAATGAATAGGAACACCATCAGGATCATTTAACATTGGATCAACATTAAGTAGTTCACTAATCCTTATGGTATAACGAGCGTTGGGATGTGCAAAAGGGATTTCTACCCCATTAACATCTTTTTTACCTTGATACCACTCTCCAGAAAAATTAAAACCTTCTTCTTGAGGAAATCTTCCATCACCTAACCAATAGGGAGTACCATTTTTAATCAATACATTTGAGAAAATAGTTTCTCTAGGAGTAGTAAGCGCTTTAAAGATTTCTGGATCATCATTAAAGTTAACATCTTTGATGATACCAAAAATTCCATGTTCAATATTTACTCCATGACAGTAGCCATCATCCCATTTTCTAATATATGCAATATCATCTCCTACAATTGTTTGTCCTGGAAGCATTGCTGTAGACGTCTTTCCACACGCGCTTGGATAAGCACCACAAGCGTAAGTTATTCGATTTTTACCTTTTGGATGAAGTCCCATAATAAAATAGTGTTCTGTAAGCCAATTCTCATTATTTGCTTTAAATATCCCTAATCTTAATGCCAGCTTCTTAAGCCCGAGAGAATTCCCTGCATATTGATTATTTACTGATAAAACTCTACCGCCTTTTAAATCCACATAAATTCGCCGTTTTTCAAGATTTTTCGTTACAGGAGGGCTTCCCATCAATTCTCCTGAAGAATGTATAAAATAAAAGAAATTGTCAGACTCTTTCATTCTTTTAAACTCTTCATAGCCTTCTCTATAAAGTAAATCTTCGGAATGCCCAACATAAAAACTGTCGGTTAATTGAAGAGCTAATATTGAAAATTTAGATTTTTTTGGACCTAAACAAAAAAAACGAACTAAACATTCATGGCCTTTCATAGCTCCATCCATGATCTCAAATATCTCTTTTAACCCTTTTTCTCGTTCCATTGTATTTATCCACGGATAAATACCTTGTTCTCCCTTAGGTACTAAAACTTGTGTATTTTCTTTATCTCTGGCTTGATCATGATTAGACATTGTAAAGAATCCGTCATAGTGGACCGTGTGCCCTTCTAAAGCTAATTTACTCTCTTCACCAATCTTTATAGCTTTATGTCTTACATAATCAATATCTTCTTTTGAATCTGAAATCACTGTAACCTTGCTTGGCTTACACAAATCAACGAATTCATTTATTATACTTAATACGTGATTATTGTTTAAAGCATAAAGTTTTTCTAGATCAACTTTAGTTATGATTTCTTTTTCTAAGTATTTCTCAAAAGTTTTAATATTATCCATTTTTAAATCATTTCTTAGAATATGCTTAAAGAAAAGAAGGATGATTAAAAAGCTTTATAAATTAAACGATTTTTTATTCTCGTGTGGTAAGATTTACCCATTTTAATAAATTGATTAGATTTGTTATATTTGACCCGGATTATATATGATAATTTCATTTAAAAAAGCAAATTAGTGAAGATATTTTTATTAAACTACGAGAATTTCTAAAATATTTTTAATTTAAAAAAAGGAAAAAATAAAATTTAATCCAATCCAGGAAGTTTTGATCCTTTGGCGCTGATAATTCTGTCAACTCTTAAAATTAAATTTGCTAATTCGCTTCCAGATTTTAAGACATGTTGTACTAATGCAGCAGGTTCAATAATGCCTTTTTTAAAGTTATTCTCTATAGTATTTGAGATCGTGTCTATTCCAATCCATTTATCACCATCAGTTTTATGCGCTGCTCTTAATTCAGTCATTTTTTCAATTTCATCTAAGCCAGCATTTTTGATTAATGTTTTAGGAATCTCTTCAAGAGCTAAGGCAAACGCTGTAATAGCTAATTGTTCTTTCCCACTGACTTCATTAGCATATTCTCTTAATCTTTTTGCTAATTCAACATATATCGCTCCACCGCCTGCTACAATCTTCTTAGTATCGATTGTTTTGGCAATAACTGATAAAACATCATGTAAGGTTATTTCTGCAGTACTTAATATTTTTTCTAAGCCTCCTTTTAATAGGATTGAGACGGATTTTGGATTCTTACAACCTGCTAGTATAGTATAATCATCTTTATCCAATTTTTCAAATTTAATTGTCTCAGCATAACCTAAATCTGTTTCTGTCAGCGAAGGTAAATCATCTATTCTGTTAGCTCCTGTTGCTTTTAATACTGCTTTTAAATCGTCTTCGCCTAAATTTTTTATTGCTGCTATTCCCTCTCTGGCTAGATAAGCTCCAAATTTATCAGAAATATCTTGGCTGTTAATAATAATGTTTACTCCTAATTCTTTAAAAATTTTCAAGTAGTCTGTTAATATTTTTTCCTCTTGATTTAAAAATTTCTGAATATCAGCAGGATTGGAAATTCTTATTTGAGCATCAAATTCAGTTTTAACTACATCAAGCTTTCTTCTTATAACGGCAATTTTTGCATTTTTAATTACATCAGGCATAGCAGGATTGACTTTTTCTTTCTGGATATAAACTCCATTTATTAATTCTGAATCATGAAGGGATTTTCCCGGTGCTTTTACTATTTTTACATTACTAACTTTTGGAAAAGTAACTCCTTCCTCATCTTTTATGTGATTAATTGCTTTTAGAGCTAAATCTGCGAAAAAATCTTTCAAACCAACCACATCCTTTGCATTCATAGCAGTTTTAGCTATATTTTTTAGAGTACTTACATCATCAATAGATATCTCATCTGCAAGTTTATCTAAAATCGAGAGGGCTTTATCAGCTGCTAATTTATAACCATGAGTTATTGGTTTTGGATGGACATCTTGTTCTATTAATTCTAAAGCATTATTTAATAAAGTAGCAGAAAAAATTACTGCTGTAGTAGTTCCATCTCCTATTTTTTCATCAATTGCTTTTGCTATATTAACCATCATATTGGCTGCAACATTTTCAATATTAAGATTTTTTAATATTTCTGCTCCATCATTAGTAATGGTTACATCTCCCATACCATCAACTAACATCTTATTCATTCCCTTTGGACCTAATGTAGAGCGTACAGTTTCTGTAATTGCCATCATAGCATTAATATTTTGCATTCGAGCTTCTTTTTCTTTAGTTTCCTCAGTTCCTTCTTTCAAAATTAAGATCGGTACTGACATCTCCAATACACCTTAAAAATTTTTTATTGATTTTTATACTAGAAAAAAATTTTTTTTTTGACTTTTTTAGTTGTGCGTGATTAAATAATTTTATGATTTAGAGATCATTATAAAAAGTCTTTGAAACTATAAAAAATAATTGAAATTTTTTTAATAAAAAACACAACCGTTAAATTTTATTCAAAATAAATAATATTGGTTTTATAATATTTTTGATCTCCTTCTGGTATTGTTTAAAAATGAAAAAAGAAAAAGCTTTAGATGATATCGATAGAAGTATCATACGCATTCTTCAAGATAATGCTAAAACATCATATCGCGAAATTCATGAAGAACTAGGCATCTCAATTGGAACTATTCACAATCGGTTATCTAAATTGGAAAACAATGGAATTATTGAGGGATACACATTAAAACTCAACAATGAAAAACTTGGATATAAATTGATATTTTTGATAAGAGTACAAATAGATGGGAAGCATACTGCGGAGATATTAACTGAAATTAAAGAAAAGCCTGAAGTTTGTTCAATTTTCCACACTACTGGAGAGCAATCTGCTTGTTTAGTATGCAGATTTAAAGAAGCAGGCGATGTTCATAATTTTATTAGAGATTTAAATGAAAAGGAATATGTAACTAAAACAATTTCTAATATGGTATTAAAGGAATATAAAAACTCATCATCAATAATTGGACTGTAAATTTCTAAAAATTAATTAAGTTTCATTTTCAGGCTTGAAATCCAAAGAGATAGAATTTATACAAAATCTATCACCGGTTGGTTGAGGTCCATCCTTAAATACATGGCCTAAATGACCACCGCATTTAGAGCAGAGAACTTCCGTACGTATCATCCTATGACTTAAATCTCTCTTTTTCGAAATATTTTCATTTTTTATTGGTTCATAAAAACTAGGCCAGCCAGATCTAGATTCGAATTTTGCATCAGACTCAAATAATGGCGTCCCACAACCTGAACAATAGTATATTCCTTTTTCATGATTGTCCCAATATTTTCCTGTAAAAGGCTTTTCAGTACCTTTTTGGCGAAGCACATAATATTGTTCTTTAGTTAATTTTTTTTTCCATTCCTCTTCCGAAATTTTATCTTTTTTTTTCATAACAAGATATAAATGATAAATAGATAAAATATACGTTCTGTTTATAATTTGTTAAGAAAAAGGAATTTGGATTATAATAGTAAAGAAAATTAAAACAAGATACTTTAATTTATAAATTAACTTGAGTTATATAGCTTACCTATATCTTGTTTAGAAAATTTCTTTGTAGATATTAAAATTTTTTATGTTTTTATAATTCTTATTATTATCAATTTTTTTAGTTATGATCAAAATGCCAAAAAATAACAAAGAAATACGGATTGATCCATGGGGTACAACGAGTTTATTAGAGGAAGACTATGTTAAGCTAATAAAGGAGTTTGGAATTCAAGAAATTGATGAAAAAATACGGCAAAAAGCTATTAAAAACCGATTTATTAGGAGAAAAATCATTTTTGGTCATCGAGATCTTCAGAGCGTATTTAAAGCAGTTGAAACCAAACAACCCTGGGCAGTGATGAGCGGAATCAAACCTTCTGGACCTTTTCATCTTGGAACATCAACCACTGCTTTAGAAATTATTGAATTTCAAAAAATGGGCGGAAAAGCATATTATGGTATCGCAGATATTGAAACATGGGAAGACAATGGATTGTCCTATGAAGAATCCGAAGGATTTGCAATTGATAATGTAGCAGATTTATTAGCGTTAGGATTAGATCCTGATCCAAAAAAGGCATATATTTGGAGGCAATCAGAAGAACCTATTGTAAAAGATGCATGTTTCAAAGTAAGTAGGCTGGTTACCCAAAATATGTTAAATGCAATTTATGGAGAAAAATCATTTGGATTATATCTTTCTGCACTCATTCAAGTAGGTGATATCGTTCTACCACAAATTCTTGATGGTCCTCAACCTACAGTTGTTCCGGTTGGAATAGATCAAGATCCACATATTCGTCTTACCAGGGATCTCACACGTAGATATTATAATGGTTTCTTTTTACCAGGGGCAACTTATCATTATTTATTAGCTGGTATAGATGGATCCGAAAAAATGGCAAAGAGAAATCCAAATAGTTATTTCACTTTCAATGAACCTTTGGAATCGATTGAAAGAAAGATTTTGGGTGCGTTAACAGGAGGTCGTCGAAATAAGGAAGAGCAGCAGCAATTGGGAGGAGAACCTCGAAAGTGCATGATCTATAAAATTTTAATGTATCATTTTGAAGAAGATGATGATAGATTAACTGAAACGTTTCAGGATTGTATCCGCGGAGAGTTAATGTGCGGAGATCATAAAAAAGAATGTGTTGAAAAAGTGCTTAAATTTATAAGAGAACACCAAAAGAAAAAAGAAAAATTACTCGATAAAGCAAAAGAAATCCTGAAAGTTGATTGAACTATTAAATCTAAGTTCTTAAGTTAAAATTGGTGTTAAAATATTTCTTATTTCTTCTAAAAATTCTGAAAATTTTTCCATAAATGGTTCTTTATATTTTTCTTCAATAATCACAGAAACAAATAAGGGTTCTTTTCCAATCTTTATCCTATGTAAATATGATAATA
>JBHLKA010000099.1:0-9723 GCA_048887145.1 Candidatus Hodarchaeota archaeon | reverse complement strand
AAACATTACAGAGATTCGCATTTAAAAGTTTTGGTGGAGTTCTCTCCGATGGGTACGTTTTATTTGCTAAGAATTGGCTAAAAATCATTGGTCCAATAGCGTTTTTCTTAATTATCTCGATAATATTAAAAAATCTTCTTTTACCTGATTTAATTTGGAATTTAAATTTACTTGAACCTCAAGTAAATTCTATTTTAAATAAATTTACTACAGATCCTTATAGTGTTACTAATGCAGAATTTCAAGTTCTTTTATCGTATTTATCATTAATAATTGGTATCTTCGTCTTAGATTCTGTTATCGGAGCATTTTTTACAGTAATAGCTATGTGTTCAGTAAGTAATTACCTTTTTAAGAGATATAGAGGGATAGATACTAATTTTACTAAAGAATTAAAATTAGCTTTCAACTCAAAATTAATTATTGTAGCACTTCTTATTGGTGTTGTAGTCCCTTTAACATTTTTGCTTCTTATACCAGGTTTAATTCTCTTTGGATATTTTATCTTTTCAGTATTCACTTATCATAATAATAATGGAAAAAATCCTCTAAAGGAAGCAAGATTTATTAAAAAAGGTTTTTTTTGGAAGATAATAGGAGTTTTTATTATATCTAGCTTAATTATTTGGATTATTACTTTCATTTTTCAGATGTTTTTAAACTTTATTATTCCGATTGATGAGATAACTTATTCATCATGGTATAATCCTAATAGCAGGAACTATGGAATGATAATTTTGTATGATTTATTCTTTAATAATTTATTTGATATTCTCTTAGGTCCATTATTTATTTGTTTTCTCACAGTTTTATATACAACATCGAAAGCTAAAAAAGTTACAATAGCCCAATACAGAGAACAACCTGTTTCAGTAAAATACCGATACTCAGAGCCTGTAACATCGAGATTATATTCCGATAAAATGGAAACTGAAAAACCAAGATTAGACCATAAATTTAATTCAGGTTTCTATTGTCCGTTTTGCGGAAAATTTATGGAAAAAAAATTAGAAAAGTGTCCAAATTGTAATGAGACTTTAGATTTTAATTTTTAATAATAAAAATAGGAGAAAATGATGTATATCAACATTATAAAAAAATTTGATTTAAAAGTTGAAGAAATTCATAATCCAGTAGTACTTATAGGCTGGCCTGGAATTGCTTTGGTTGCGAAATTAGCTATAACGTCAATAAAAGACTCTATTAAGGCAAAGGAGTTCTTAAGCATAGAATATTTTGATTTTCCTCCCAAATCGAATGTAGAAAAAGGTAAGCTGGAGATTCCAACTGCAGAAGTATATTACAAATCTAGACCTGGAAAAAAAGAAAATGATTTATTTATTTTAACAGCTAATTACCAACCTCAAACTCCTGAAGGTGTTTTTGAGTTTTCTCAAAAATTTTGTGAAGAAATGGATAAAATAACAGAAGGAAAAATCATCATGTATGTAAGTACTGGAGCGATGGTTTCAGACAAAATCCGAGATGAGCCCATGGTTCATGTATGTGGTACTGATCAAGAAGTGGTGAAATCTTTTTTAAAACAGAAAGATACAAAAGTTATGGATGGGGGGGTGATAGCTGGAGCCAACGGGATTTTGCCTGCTTGGGCAGGACAAAAAGGATTTGCACCTGGGGTTTGTTTATTAGCGGAAACATTACCCTTACCCATGATGGCTCTGGATCCTCGAGCTTCGAAAGCTTTAGTTACAATACTTAGAGATTACTTCAATATTGAAATGGGATTTGAAGAATTAGATAAAAAAATTGAAGAAATGGAAAGTGTGATTGAATCGTATAAGAAACAAGCAGAACATTTTATGAAAGGTGTTAGAGAAGACAGAGAGCCAGATTCATACTTTCGTTAAAAACACAAAAGTTTCTTCGAAATATAATTTAGCTCATACGATTTTTATTAAATAGAATAAACACTAACTCTAAATCTTCCATTAGATTTGATATATTTTTTACAAGGGATAATAATTTAAATTGTTATCAATTTTAATACCTAACAAAATTAATATTTTAAATCTGTTTAATAGGAGATTATATGAAATTTTTCAAATTATTTGAACCTTTGAAAATTAATAACATGACTATATCAAATCGTATAGTTATGCCAGCAATAAATCTCAATTATGCTAATGACGGTTTTATTACACAAAAACTAATTGATTTTTATGTTGAAAGGGCAAAGGGAGGCGCTGCTATGCTTATTGTGGGAGGTTGTTATATTGATCTTTATGCAAAAGGACATCCAATGATGATTTCTATAGAAAGTGATGAATATCTTCCCATGTTAACCAAGCTAACTACAGCTGTGCATAATGCAAGGAGTGATGTTAAAATCTGTTGCCAACTATATCACGGTGGCGCCTATACTTACCCACAAGTAATTGGAAGAACCCCTATTGCTCCCTCTGCAGTATATAGCAAATTTAGTAAGGCAACCCCTCGAGAAATGACTCTTGATGATATTAAAAATGAGCAACAAGCATTTGTGGAAGCAACTTTACGTGCTAAAAAAGCAGGTTTTGATGCAGTTGAGATTTGTGCTAATGCTGGCTATTTAATGGATCAATTTCTTTCACCTTTAAAAAATAAACGAACAGATGAATATGGTGGAGATCTTGAGAATCGGATAAGATTTCCAATTGAAACGATCGAACTAATGAGATCAAGTGCAGAAGATTTTAATATTGGATATCGTATTTCAGGTGATGATTTTGTACCAGGAAGTAATACTTATAAAGAAAAAGCAATAATCGCTGAAATATTAGGAAAACATTTAGATTATCTTAATGTTACAGGAGGGTGGCATGTTACGAAGACGCCTCAAACCACTATGGATGTTCCCGAAGGATGTTATACTTATCTTGCGGAAAATATTAAGAAGCGAGTATCTATTCCTGTTTTTGCTTCCAATAGAATAAATAATCCGGAATTGGCTGAAAATGTACTAATGGCTGGTAAGGCAGATGCAATTTGTATGGGCAGAACTCTGATAGCTGACCCTTATTTGCCAACGAAGGCAAAAAGAGGAGAACTAAGAGACATAATGACTTGTGTTGGTTGTAATCAGGGATGTTTTGATAGTATTTTTAAGTTATCATCCGTTTCTTGTTTAAGAAATGCTAGAGCAGGAAATGAAGCTCGAACTGAGTTAAAACCTTTAAAAGAGAAGAAAAAAGTTATGGTAATTGGTTCTGGACCTGGAGGTTTGGAAGCTGCACGTGTAGCTGCAATGAGAGGGCATGATGTACATATTTTTGAAAAAGAAGATAAAATTGGTGGACTTATAAATATAATTTGGATACCACCTGGTAGAAGTGAATTTAAAAGAATGATTGAAAATTACACTTATTGGATTCAGAAATATGGTATAATTGTACATCTACAAGAGGAAGTTAATATCGATAAAATTAAAGAGTTTAATCCGGATGTGGTATTGGTAGCGACGGGTTCAAAGCCTATTTTACCACCAATTCCAGGTATAGATCGAGGAAATGTGTACTGGGCTAATCTCGCATTTAGCGGAGAAGCCCCCATAGGCAAAAATAATGTCATAATTGGTGGTGGTGCAACAGGCATTGAATTAGCAATTTATATAGCTAAATATGGATCATTAAGCCGTGAAGCATTTGATTTCCTTACATTTTACAAAGCATTAGAGCCTGAGGTTGCTTTAAATATGCTCCATGGGGCAAGAAATAAGGTTACTGTTTTGGAGCAATTACCCAAACTTGGTTCAGCTTTAGGAAAAACAACTAAATGGGTTTTGTTAGATAAATGTGATGCTTTAGGAGTTAAATTGCTTACTAGTGTGCAAGTTTCTGAAATTGGAGAGAATTATGTATCCTATATAGATGCTAATGATACTGAACAAGTTATCAATGATGTCGATATGGTGTATTATGCAACGGGAGTAAAACCAAATGATAGTCTTTACAATGAATTAAAAGAACTTGGCACTTTTAAAATCGAAAAGATTGGTGATGCTAAAAAACCCGAAACCGTGCTGGAAGCAGTTAGTAGGGGTTATAAGGTAGGAAACAGTATATAACTAACTTTCATGAATTTATTAAATTTTATTTTTTTGTTTTATAAAATTTATAAAATAGGAAATTAATTTTTTATTGATCATATTGGAAGAAACCAAATCGAATATTCCATTAAATGATTTAAGAAATAGGATATCCTCCAATTTAAAAGGCATTAGTGAGAGGTCAAGAAATTATATCAAAGATGTAGTAAGCCTTATTAATAAAGAAATTGGAGTAAATAAGATTTTGTCCATTATGTTGTTTGGAAGTCAGAGATCTGAGAAGAAACAAGAAAGTACTCTGATATCTGACTGTGATTTACTTTTCATCTTTAAAAATCGAGTATCAAATAGACATATTAGAGAAATTGAAAAATACTTTATTGCTTTAGAAATGAAACATAAATTTAAGCCACCGAACTCCTCCTTACTTAATAATATCTTAGGGGTTATTCAATATTCAACTGGAATGTTCGTTAGCCACTTTTTAACTAAACAAAAATTTTGGGAACAAGCTAATTTTCCTAAAATTTTCCATGTAAATAAAGTGTTTTCTGCATTATTTGCTCCCCGAAATATTGTATTAAGTAATGTGATTGATAACTGCACAATTCTTTATGGAGATGATTTAAGAGATAATATAAGACCTCGTATTAAAATTTCAATAAGAGAGATGATTAAAAGTACAGTAATGAATTTATTTATATCATTTTTTGCTCTAATAATACTCCCGTTAAAAAAAACTAATTCAATAAAGTACCAGCTAGAAGCGTTAAAATGGACCCTAAGGACTTCAAATTATTATTGTTTTGAAGATACTGAAACGCTTATTAATATAATTAATAGATTTATTTCGCTTGATTCTTATGCATCCCAATTAAAATCAAAACAATTCTTTAATAAATTCCTCCAATTAAGGAAAAATCCACAAAAAATTTTAATTTTTATGCTACGCTCCCCTATCAGAATTATTAAAATTCACGTTAAAGCAATCGTTTACAAAAAGCTGGTTAAAAGAAATCTGATAAAAGTGCCCATAAAACATAGGGACGATATCATTCCAGGTCGAACCTTCCCTATACAGTTTTAAATAGAGAAAATAAAAAGTTTTAATAATTTTAGAATTCTATAAATAATTATTAAGGTTAAATCAACTACTTTTTCAAAATGGAAAGCAAAAGTATTGATATAAGAGAATTATTTTTAGACATTTTAGAAATAGTCAAGTTTGAACTTCGTTTTTATACCATTAAAGAGAGTCCGATGTTTGAGCGAATAGTGAAAACAAGAGTGTTCCAACAAAAACTCCAAAGACTTAAGGATTTTATTAATGCTTATTTCGAAATAATGTATAAGGATGAAGATAGTCCAATTAATCAAGCTGCTCTTCGTGCTCAATTAGATAATATTGCCAGAATTACCAATTATTATAATGATTTATCTGATTTCTATAAAGACCATACTAAAACCCTTATCACTAAAGAGAAGCTCCAGAGTTTAATAGATTATAGCCATATTGAAATTCTCTTTTTAATTTTTACTAATATCCTTGATTGGGAGCATTACAAGAGTAGTTTAATTTTTCCGCATAATAAAACCAAAGAAAAATTATTAAAAGAATTTCTAAATAAAATCGCAAGTTCTGATATAAAAAATGTTGATGATTTAGTTGATCTTGAGCAATCAATTGAGAGCTTTGTAGCAAGTATTTAGGTTTGATTATATCTACTCTTTTTAAAATTTCTAATGTAAATTCAAGAATTTTTGATTTTCAACATTCTCTTGTGAAATTTGGTCAAAAATATTTTTATATTCAAACTTTTATGTATAATAAGAATAGCAAATAATAGTTGGAACCATTTTCAGAACCGTACATTCTGAAATCTATCAGAGTATAGGATTATATATAGGTAAAACTTTAATGGATTGTATAGCTCAAATTATGGAATTTTATCACAATAAAGCAAAAAGTGCTCGTGATCCAGTTCAATTTAATAGAGTTTGTTTAAGCAATCTATTGATAAAGTTAATGAGAAATTTTAATGGTAAAGCTACTCCAGAGGATAAATTCCAACTTCGAAGTTGTTTAATTTTATTAATCAATTTATTCTCAAACAATGATAGTCCTGATCACTATAATAAAAAAGGGAAAGAAAGCAAAGAACTCTCCCCTAAAGAAAAAGAATTTTTTAAAGAAATCTTAGCGAATGAATTTCTAAATAATTAATTCGACATTTTCTTGTATTTCATTAAAAAACTCTTAATTCAGCTTCTTTCCATTTATCATATTCATTAAAGATAGTATCAATTTTATCCAAAATCTTTTTTAATGTTTTTTTCGTTTCTTTGTTTTGTCCAAATGTATCAGTAATAACATTATATAAATTAACATTAAATTCTAAAGTAAGGTCAGAGATTTTTTCAAGATCTTCTTTATTAATTCCGTTTTCTTCTAATTGTTTAAAGATAATTTCAAATTCGTGCTTTAATCTATGGGTTGCTATTAATGATTTAGAACATTTTACAAAAAAATCTTTCTCTTTTTCATAAACTAATTGATCTTCATCAGATAAATCGGAATTACCATTAACAACTTCTAATCTTTCATTCAGGAGGTTTTTTACTCTCTCATAGGTCTTAATTGCATCTAAAATTTTGACCATACTCTTAATTAAATTATTTTTCCTTAATAGACGTGCTTCTATTATTTTTAAATTAGCATCTTCATAATAAATCTGCAATTCTCCGAATGTGCTTTTTTCTCCTTCGGCGATTTTTAATACTATCTGTTTTAGATCTTCATTATATAACCTTCTTTCTTTCTGTGATAAATCATTACTTTCTAGTATCTTATAGATTTGATTTGCCATACTTTTTATCGAGGTTGCTTTAACATTCAGCTCACGGGCTTTCTGTTTAATATTGGTAATGCTCCTAAATTCACCTTCTTTTTCACAGTAATTAAAAATTATAATAGCTTCCCCAATTAATTTATTAAATTTTTTAGGATTAGTCAAAATATAATACTTAGCATCTTGAACTTTTTGAATTGCTCTATCCATTTGAATTTCTAGTTCAAAAATATAGTCTAATAAACTAACTTGTTTTCTTTCAGATAAAATCATCGATTTGGTAGTTAAATCCTTTCCAACACTCCGGCTGGCAAAAATCCAGAAAACACATGCTGGTATCCACAAAAAGACAGAAATAAACATCATATTAAATATTCCACTATTATTAAATATACCATTTAAAAAAGAAATTAAGAAATAAGATAGGAATAAAGTAAGTCCCTTTCCAACTTGTTCAGAAAGGTTTAAGAACGAAATAGACGTTCCCCTATGCTCGGGTAAATTGATATCAATCATAACTGCATTTCTATTTGCTACTGGACCAGCAACTAGAATTGTACCAATCAGCCCAAAAATGAAATAATATATATAGTTGGGATATTTTGAAAAAATTTCTCCTAACGTTAAGAAAATATAATTAGCAAGTTCAGATGTTGGAATTGGACTGGGATAAGTGATATTTAATACAGTTGAACTAACTGGCTTAATCAGAAGCAGTGTAGCTATATAGAAAGGAAAAGCACAGATCATACAAACCATTGCCAGTCTTGTTCTATTTTTTTTATTTTTTCTAAATAAAACATCTCCTAAATAGGAAAGTACTAAATTTCCAACGATATATCCAATACCTAATATACCTGCTAAAATAGTAGCGGTTTGTAATCGGATTTGTAGAGGTAAATCATTTAAATAATATAAGGTTAACATTGATGTTAGAAAATAAATAGTAATAGTTCCAGGAATAATAGTAAAAAAGCTTTGGTAGATGAGATATCGGTTTGTCTTTTTTTTTAAGATTTTAGATAAATCTTTTTTAGAAATAGTATAACTATATTCAAGATTTAGCTCAGTTAAGTCTAATAATTCAGCTTCACTTACCCCGCGTTTGGGTATTTTAACAAAAAAAAGTAAGATTACAATGGCTATACTTATACCAGATAATAAAAAGAAAGGGAATCTCCATGTAAAAATTGGACCAATAAATGATGACAAAGCTTGTCCAACCCCATTCGATACTGAACTTAAAATTGCTAAAGTCCCAAACCAACCAGATCGTTCATCAGGAGGAATTGCATCAGAAATAATAGAATATCCTACTGGTAATACGCAACCTAAACCTGCCCCACTTAACATTCTTGAAACAACTAACATAACGTAGCTTGTTGAAAAGCCAGTTAAGGTCATTCCAAACGTCCAAGAGAATGCTCCCGCTAAGATAACCTTTGTTCTATCAATCCGATCAGTATAATAACCCCATAATAAAGCAAAGAAAGCGCTTACCAATACAAAAAAAGCATCTGGAATTGCTAATAATGCCTCTGAAATATTAAACTCTACTTGAATAGCCGCATAACTAGGGATCAGCATATTAGCACATGCTATTGATACAAATAACAATAGCATTACTAATAAAATTGGAGTTAAATCCTTCAGTTTAATTTTTGTTAATTTAAAGCGTCCAATAAGCCTAGCCTTTCTATTTTTATTATATTTAATAACGTTTGAATATTAAAAAAGCTTTCAAACCAATAATTTTTTAATGAATTCTCCAAATTTTGATAAAATTTGATAACAGGGAAAAAAATTTATTCAATTATAGGTAAAGAAATTAATTATAAAGAGATAAAATAATCCAATGCTGAATCAATGTGAATTTCTATAGTATCTAATAATTTTATTTTAGTATCTTTTTGTTTTAATATCAATGGAAGCTCAGTACATCCTAAAATCACTCCATCTACTTTATAATTACTTATAATCTCTAGTAATCTTTGTTTACTTTCTGAATTAAGTATGCCAATAACTAATTCATCAAATATAATTTTATCTATCTCTTCTTGCTCTTTATCTAATGGAGTTATTACCTTCATTCCGTATGCCTTGAATTCTTCTTGGTAAAAAGTAGATTTCATTGTAAATTTGATACCTAATAATAGCAATTTCCTCATATTTTCTCTCTTTGCCTTTTCTGCCGTTGCTTTTACTATGCTAAGAAGCGGAACTTTTGCCCGATTCTTCAAATCTTCATATACTGCGTGAGGAGAATTAGCGGCCATAAATATAAAATCTACTCCAGCATTCTCTAATGAGTTTATTCCTTCCATTAAATATTCTATATATTTTTCTTTTTCATTTCCAAGCTCATAATCTATTATTTTTTGAAAATTTAGGCTAAATATAACAATTTCTGGATAAGAATAATTAAGTTCCTTTTCGTAATATTTCTCTAAGAATAATTGGTAATATTTTAAAGTAGATTCATATGACATCCCCCCAAGTAATCCAACCCTAACATTTTTCATTTTTTTAACCTTTTAATTTATGTTCTGTTTTAACCTATATTTGAATAATAAAATGGCATTATTTTTATCAAAATTAAATTTTCGTGAAATACCGATTTCACGTTAAAAGATATAGTTCTTAATACCTGCTTAATAAATATCTTGATATTACCATTAAAATTTGTATCTTCTAATTTGATAATCAATTATATGGTTAAATAGTGGAGCTGGGGGGATTTCCATATCACGGGTAAATTCCGTAGAGTATTGAACCCCCGGCCTTTCGCATGCCAAGCGAACGATCTTATGGAAAATTTAAATTTTTTCC
>JBHLKA010000098.1:0-10112 GCA_048887145.1 Candidatus Hodarchaeota archaeon | reverse complement strand
ATTGAAGAACGATTCAGATTTACTACTGATTTCGTTTTAACGATTTTTAAAGCATATTATGATTGCGGAGCTAAAATTTTTCTTGAAGGGGGCGATATCGCACATAGTGGGGGTCCAATGATTAATCCAAAGTATTTCTATAAGTATTTATTACCATGCTATCAAGAAGTAGCAGACCAAATTCATAATTGGGGTGGAAAATTTATATTACACACAGATGGTGATATTACTACTCTTTTGGATTTCATCGTTGAATCTGGTTTCGATGGTCTTCAATGTTTAGAACCTCCTCTTGTAGATCCCTATTTAGTTAAGAAAAAAGTTGGTGATAAATTATGTTTATCAGGAAATATTGATACAAGACATATTTTAGTTGATGCCACTAAGGAAGAGGTAGAACTTGCTGTAAGAGATTCCATTAGAGTCCTTGGACCTGGAGGTGGATATTTGTTATCTCCAGCTAATTTTCATCCTGGTATATCAGTTGACCGCTTAAAGTGGATGATTGAAGCATCAAAAAAGTATGGAGAATACCCTCTTCATTAATCAATTATCTAATCTCGCATTTTCTAAAAATCCGATTCCCCTTGGAGTCAGTTTCCATCCTTCATTAGAATCCAAAATATAAAATGTTTGCTTGAGCATGTTAAGATGGTAAATTAGTTGAGTTTCATCGAATTCAAATTCATTTTTTATCTCTTCCATAGTTTTAATATTACACCCAATAAAATTTAGTATATTTCTTCTAATTGGATTAATTAGAGTTCTATAAGCTCGCCCATGATCTAGTTTTTTATCAAGATTTTTTGTTTTTTCATAGAATTCTTTTAATTCTTCTTTAGTTAGTCTAGATTTATTATTCTTCTTTTCCATCTAAATTCAAATTTTTAATATATTATCTTTAGATAGTTAGGATTCCTAACTATTTAAATGTTATTTTTAACATGATAAATGATAATGATTGTTAAAAAATCTTAAGAAAAAAAACCAAACAAGCTATAACTCTAAAGATTTTGAAAGTTTTTCTAATAATCGATTTATATTTTCAAGTTCTGCAGGTTTAAAGTTTTTAAAATAATCAATTTTACTTGAATCAATTGGAGGTCTATATTTTCTCACATTTTCTCCTTTTTTTGTTAGTTTAATCAATTTACTTCGTTTATCATCAGGATTTGGTACTCGAGTTACAAAATTATTCTTTTCCATAGTATCAATTATACCAGACATAGTGGGAAGAGAAACTTTAGCCATATTTGCTAAGTGATTTATTTGGATTCCATCTTCTGCCCAGAGACATCTTAGTATAAATAATTGGGGTGGTGTTACCCCTTCTATTCCATGAAAACGAAGATGATTACGATCTTCTTGCTCAAATTGTCTTGCAAGCCTCAATATTAGATTAGATATATTAGATACTAATCCTAATAGAGTTTCTTTACTTTTGAACATATTTTCGTTTTTTTAGAAAAAAATTAATTAGGATTATTAACTATTCTTATATTTAAATATGAAAATACAAATATAAAAAATAGTAGGTTAAGGTAAAAAACATTCAATACTCTCTTCTTCTAATTAGTTTTATAATTGCCATAATTAATGCTACAAAGAAGAAAGCTATGCCAAGAAATAGTAAACCAAATTTAATTGAAGCAGTTAAAGAAGCTATAAATGGTAAAAATGAAGAAAAGGTAGGAGCTTTATCGAGCATAATTAATAAATTAATATTTTCAATAACATCAAAAATTCCCGCAAGGATGGGAGTTAGGGTCATCCACAGGCCGAATTTTTGAAATTTTCCCTCTACTTTTCTGATAACAAGCAAAATAGCACCAAAAATAAAAGATCCATACCCTACAATGTAAAAAAAGTCCCAATAGATTGCTAAGGCTTCTGCTGCCATTCCGGAAGCTCCCCATGATGCAAAAATCGTCAGTACTTGTTCTGGTACCCATGCAAATTCGAAATCTATAATTCCATAGGGTGGTGGTACAATCTGATTTATAGGCGTAAAAACGAGTATATTTATCAGAATAAAAATCAAAAATCCTATAATTGTAAGAAAAAAAACGTATAAATTTTTTGGAAATTCTTTTAGTTTTTCTAAAACCATTTTCTTTTTCACTAAAAAATATTCTCTATTGAAATATTGAGTTAAATATAATTATAATTATTGAAATATTTAAAATTAAGATCTTCATATTATTGAAATTAGATTCTATAAATTATTGATTATTATGGATTCACGACAGAGAATTCTAACAAGCATAAATCATAAAGAACCTGATAGGGTTCCTGTTGATCTTGGAGCGACTAATTGTACAGGAATCTCTGCTATTGCTTACCATCGTTTAAAACAACATTTGGGAATTAAATCGGGACATATTAGAGTTTATGATGTAATCCAACAATTAGCTCAACCTGAATATGATATTATTGACCTATTTAAAGTGGATGCTTTAGATATTGGAAGAACATTTAATACTAATGATGATGATTGGTATGACATCCATGTTAACAATATAGATATGCAGTGGCCTATATGGTTTCAACCAAGGCACAATCCTGATGATTCATATGATGTACTTAATAGTGATGGAATAGTTATTTCTAGAATGACGAGGGATGCTTTAGTATTTGATCAAACACATTATCCCAGTTTAGGTGGATATCCGGAAAATTATAAAGATTTTCATAAAACATATAGTAAAAATCTTGTGATTTCTATACCTCCATTTAGTAATATTGGACAAAAAAGGTTTTGGAAAACATTAAGAGAAAATGCTATTAACCTTAAAGAGCGCTCTAAAAGAGCAATTGTGATTAATTATGGCAGTGCTTTTTTCGAAGTTGGAAATTCTTTTCGAAGAATGGACAAATTTCTAATTGACATTATACGTAATCCTGCTGAAGTAGAAAAATTCTGTGATTATATGATAGAATTTCACTTTAACTCTTTAAAAGTTATATGTGACTATATAGGTGATATTATTGACATTATACGAATAGGTGATGATCTTGGTGAAAATAATGGTCCCTTTTTCAGTCCAAAAATTTATCGCAAGATTTTCAATCCTAGACTTACTGAAATCTGCGATTTTATAAAAAGACACAGTTCAATGAAAATATTATTTCATTCATGCGGCTCAATAGTTCCAATAATTCCAGATTTAATTGAAGCAGGAGTAGATATTCTTAACCCTGTGCAGATTAACGCACGTGATATGGATCCAAAATTCTTAAAAGATAATTTTGGAGATGATATCACTTTTTGGGGAGGAGGAGCAGATACTCGTAATGTAATTAACAGAAAGTCTCCAGAGGAAGTTAAAAATCATGTTTTAGAATTACTGGAAATATTTGCACCGGGTGGGGGATATGTTTGGAATACCGTTCATAATATATTACCTGATGTTCCTCCAAAAAATATTGTAGCTATGTTTGAAGCTATTGAGGAATTTAATAATCAAAATTAAAGTTTTGTTATTGTTCCCAATTTAAATTAAATATAATACTAAATAACTTTGGTTAAAAAGTTTAATTCTCTATTAAAATTTAAATATGAGTTAGATATTTATGATGGAATTAAAAAGAGTTAAAATTCAAGTTGTTTTTATTGGAAAGCCTCAATGGGAGGGTGGTTGGCCTTACATTGGTTATGATAACGATTCATGTATGAATATAATTCAAAACCACCTTTTAAAAAAGTTTTCTAATATAGAGTTCATTTGGAGTGATTTAATAACTTACTATAATCAAGAATTAATAAGAAGTATTAAAGGAGATATTTTGACTACTGATGGAATAATCATATTTACAATAGGTCATTATGGAGATCCTGGCATTATACAAGCAGGAATAGAAATAATTGAAAGTAAGAAACCAGTAATCCTTGCTAATCTTATCTATATGGGAGATCATACGTTTACAAAAATTTATGCTACAGTTAAGGATAAACATTATCAGATTAATTTCCTATCTTCACGAAATTTAAAAGATTTTGATAAACCTCTTGAAAATATGTTTAATTTATTACGAATAAGCGGTAAAAAGATTTTAGCTTATGCCAGTGATTCTATAAAAATGAATTGGGAGGGAGTATTAGAATTAATCAAACCAGAGAGAAAAAGATTAGCGAAAGAATATCCAGTGTTCATAAATCAAGTAGGAAAGATGAGTAAAGATAAACAATTTGAATTTTATACCGATATAGTTGGCTCGGATCAAGCACATCAATGGAGAAAAAATGAGAATTTATATAAACAAAATTTGAAAGAAATTTTTGGGATTGAAATGGTTAGAGGCGCCCCTGATGAAATTCTCAAATATTACGATGATGTGGATGATGAAGATGCTAAAATAATTGCTGAAAAATGGATAAATAATGCTCTTGAAGTAGAGGCTTCAGAAAAAGCGATAATAAATTCTGCAAAGTTATATCTTGCTTTAAAGAAGTTATTAATGGAAAAAAATATTGATGTAATTACACCTGATTGTGGTACATTTCTTTTAACTGGTAAATTGCCAGCTTTTCCTTGTTTAGCCTTTATGGAATTAATTAATGATGGAATTTATGGGATATGTGAATCTGATATGGATTCTACAGTTAGTTACCTTTTTGGTTTATATCTAACAGGTAGACCTGGATTCGTTTCAAATCACACTCTTGATACATTTAAAAATCAAATAACGTATATGCATTGCTATTCTCCAACTAAGTTATATGGTATTGAAGAATCGTCCGTTGATTATGAGATAGTTTATCATGGTGAGTCATACTATTTAGGAGCATGTCCTTGTGTTAAGTTTCCTATTGGAGAATCTGTTACAACTATTAAAATTAGTATTTTAGAAAAAAAAATTTTAATTAGGAAGGGAAAGATAATAGATAATATCAAAGATAAAAAAGGGTGTGTTTCAAAAATGCTTGTAGAAAGTAATGTAAAAAAAATTATGGATAACTATGATTGGGAAACTTTTGGATGGCATAGAGTTACATTTATTGGAGACTGGAAACAAGATTTTATTGCTGGAGCAAAGTTGCTAGGTTTAAAGATAATAGAAGAGGATGAATGATTCTTTTTGAGCATTCATTTTGAATCAAAAAGAATTATTATAGATTATAATACAGATTTTACATTAGTAATGAGCTAAAAAAAAAGAAATTTAAGATTTCTTTATAGTTTATAATCTATATAGAAATTTAATCATATATTCTTTCGAAAAAGAAAAAAAATTAGTTGTTTATTTTTTATCGCTTTATTAAAGTTTTTAATATTGGTTTGCTTTCAATAGCCCTTTTGTGTTTTCTCTTAAGGTATTTTATTAATTTAATTAGAAGAATTACTCCTATTACTGTCATCACGAACAAAATTAATGTACTAAAAGGTGTAAACGAACAATGTGCATAATATCCTAAATAACAGGGTTTACTTGCTTCGTCAGGAATTAAAGTCATGATGCCTGAAAATATACCACCTATTATCAATCCAACTAAGAAAATTACATAGATTAGTAAAAAGGTCGACTTTATTATTATTTTCAATATATATTTTAATGATTTTTTATTTTTTTCCAATTTTTCCACCCAATATAGTTTTGAGTTAATTTATTAAACTCAATTATTCTCATATATTTCCATGTATACTGAGAATTATATAAAGTAATAAAGTTAGACCATAGAATGTATAAGATTTTAAATTAAAGAATTAAAAAATGATGGGTTTAATGGTTTATTTTTCAACCAAGTAGTTGAAAATTCAATTAAAGTTGATATTGAAAAAGGTTAGTTTATTCACTCTAGTCTGAACTTAGAATTATATCTAGTGGCATCGTTTAACTAATTTAAACAAAAGTGAGGTGATATTGATTAGTTTTAATTGCCCTTGCCCTAAGACTGGATGTTCGAATCATGGAAATTGTGAAGAGTGTAACAAATATCATTCAGCTTCAAAGACTTTGCCTTTTTGTAAATGCGAGCATGGATTTTTTACTAAATTATTTTACCGGAAAAATTATGAAATGGTTCAGATATTAAAAAGTGAGGGAAAAGTATGAAAAAAGCTCTAATTTTATATGATTCTGTATATGGAAATACAAAGAAAGTAGCAATGTCATTGAGTCGTGGATTAGAAGCAGGAGGTTTCTATGTAGATTGCAACTCTATTCAAAGTTTTGATTCAATAGAATTTGAAAATTATGATATAATTGGAATTGGAGGACCTACTCATTTTCGTGGAGCATCAAAAGCAATGAGATCATTTTTATCTAAAATTAAGAATTTTAAGATGGAAAATAAACAAGGATTTGCATTTGAAACTAAGGCAGATTTTCGATTAGCAGGATCAGCTGCCAAAAGGATTATGAGATATTTAAAAAAAATGAAAGTAAAAATTATTCACTCAACAATATCAGGTTTAGTTATCGAAAAAGAAGGTCCTCTACAAGAAAATAGTTTAAACAAAATGGAAAAAATTGGATTAAATATCGCAGAGAAATTAAATAATCAAATAAGTGAACATAAAAATACAATCCATAATACGAATACATTAATCAGAAACAAACATTTAAATATACTATTGCGTTGGAATCGATTAAAGTGGCTTCTTTTAGGGGGAGGTCCGCTCTTTTTCTTTATTCGAGCAATTACTCTTATAAGTGTCGGTGGAGATTGCCTGAAAGCGATGAATCAATTTTTTTCTTGGTTTATGCTCTTATTAGAACTTGTAATATCAGGTTTAGCAGGTATATCAAGCTCTGTATTATGGATAAAAGTGCCATATTTAATTCAAACGTTTAAATTAAGAATGCTTTTTTCACGGAAGGTTGTTTTATTCGTCATTATTTCGACTTATATGATACACTTAATAAGAGCATCACTTTACATTACAATATGTGTAATGTGAACCGCCCTTTTCTTAAATTATATTACTTTTTTTATTTATATATCATTTTTTCTTTCCAAGTATCAAAATATAATACTTTATACATTATATCAACGATAATTGAGTCAATATTTTCTTTTTTTATGTTATCAACCAATTCAGTTAGCTCTTTCATAGTATTGGCCCATACCCAACATAAAATTAGATTTGGTAGATTACTAAAGGTCCAACAGTAAAAAAGATTTGGGTGAAAATTTTCATTCAAATACTGGGCAAATTCATTCTTATCCACCATAGGGTTTACTATTATCTGAAATAAGGCAAAAATATCATTCGAAGCTTCAGGATTAAAATCTATAGATAATTCAATTATTCCTTCTTCAATCATTCTATTTAAGCGACGACGAATTGTACTTGAGGTGCTATTAACATCATCTGCTATTTCTGATATAGGTTTTCGCGAGTCTTTATTGAGTGAACGAATAATGTCTAAATCTAGTTTATCATAGTTCATTGATCTAGACTTCGGAACAATATAGGGTATTGGGGCAGTATATTGTACCCCAGAAAGCAGTGCAATTTTTGGGGATTGAATTTCAACCGTTTGAGAAACAAATGAGGAATATTCATCTAATTGATGAATCGTCTCTAACACAGCACCTATATACATATAATTTCTACTTGATAACATGATCTGCCATGTGTTCTCATGTTTTCCTAATTCTGATATTGCTTTATCTATATCCTGAACATTATATTGTCCAAAAACAAATGTATAAATGGCATTAATTGCATGAGGTTTCAATCTTGCGGTAAATTTTTCTATGATTCTTAAATCTATGAGTATCTGTACTCTTTTATATACCGCATTAACTGATAATCCTAAATAATCTGAAATCTCTCTATATGTTAATCTTGAATTGTTAAATAAAAGTAGAATAATCTTGAGATCAATTTCATCCATATAATATAGAAATTATGTAAAGAAATTTAAAATTTTATTACATAAGAGGAAAAATATGAAAAAGGTAGAAGAAACTACCGAAATAATGCCCATAAAAGTAAAAATTTAATTGCTTAAGATCTTTTTTAAAATTAGTTCTATCAGAACTGAAAAATAATTAATGAATTAAGTAGAAATTTGGTTTTAAAATTGGTTAAAGGAACAGTAAAATGGTTTAATAGCCGTAAAGGCTATGGATTCATAACCTCTGAAGAAGGAAAGGATGTATTTGTTCATTTCTCAGCAATAAAAGCAGAAGGGGATGAATTCAAATCTTTAAATGAAAACGACAAGGTTGAATTTGAAATTGTCGAAGGTCAAAAAGGTCCACAGGCGAGTAACGTTGTCGTTACCGAAAAAGCACCTAAATCACAAAATAGGTTCTATTAAATCTGTGGAGTATTGTAAACAACAAGTAACAAAACAATAAGCAACAAATTAGTATAAGTAGCAAATAATAAGTAGTAAATTTTTTTTTACGATTATTATCAAAACTTATTATTTTTTTATTATTATAAAAATCGTCTTTTTTCAAATAATCCTATTTTGGAAAAACGTATAAACCCAAAATTTATTACCTTTAAATACTTATGATATGTATCTTTTCTAAGGAAAGATTTATTTAAAATTTGGAAAATTGGTTTTTAAATTGGTAAAAGGAACAGTAAAATGGTTTAATAGCCGTAAAGGCTATGGATTTATAAGTTCTGAAGAGGGAATCGATGTATTTGTACATTATACCGCTTTAAGTGGGCGTGATGAGGAATATAAAACCCTTAATGAAAATGATAAAGTTGAATTTGAAATTGTCGAAGGGCAAAAAGGTCCACAGGCTAGTGATGTTGTAGTTACTGAAAAAGCCCCAAAATCGGAATACAGCCGAGGTTATCGCATTTAATCTGAATCAGGATTATAAATCTTACAAAAGAATAATAATACATAAGAAGTAAATAATTTTTAGTAAAAACAACTTTTTACAATTGTTATCGAAACTTATCTTTTTTTTATTTATTTTAATACTTCTATTGTCAATCTAGTTAATTGCTTCTATTCTTCAGATTTTTTAGGCTTAATTAAAATTATATGGATTGTTACGGCTATAGCAATTATAATTAAAATGCATCTTACCCAAATAATTGGAATTAAGAAAAATGATATTAGAATTGTGATCCATAATATTGAAATTGTAAAGGCCTTAATTTTCGTAGGCATACCCTTTCCTTCTTTATAGTTTCTAATATATGAACCAAGAATTTTACTGTTTAGGAGCCAGTTGTAAAATCTTTCAGAACTTCTTAAATAACAAGCCACCGTAAGTAAAAGAAAAGGTGTAGTAGGTAAAATAGGTAAAATTATTCCAATAATTCCTAAAATTAAACATAATGTCCCAGCAATAAAATATAAAGCTCTTTTTAGTCTACTTCCAGCTAATAATTTCTCATCAAAATCGCTTTTTCTTTCTGGTTGTTTATCATTAGACATTATTAATTCAAAATAGCATTTATGAATTATATGGATATTCTTTAATAGCGAGTAAGATCATAAAATAACTAAATGCTGCGAGTCATTTTATATCCAATATTTCGGAAGAAAAAAATAACTTTTGTTCCTCCAAGATAAATCATTTTTTTACTTATAAGAATAAATCCATATTAAAAGTAATTTTTATAAGATAAAATCATAATCTTTTTTAAAAACTATAACTAAATAATAATAGTTATTATTTAGGAATCTTTCTGATAATCTGATTTAGATTCTTTATAATATCTTTAAATAACTTTCCTATTTAATAATTGTAAATATTTAAAAATTCTCATATTAAAAGGAGTGAAAATTATGAATGAAGATAGTAAAAACCCGGTAAAACGCAGGATTAAGAGGCCCACTGCTGGCGGTGGCATGACGATCCGAGACTGGTGGCCGAACCAGTTGAATCTCGACATCTTGCACCAACATTCCTCAAAGTCTAATCCAATGGGCAAAGATTTCAATTACGCTAAAGAATTCAAGAGTCTCGACTTGAAGGCCGTGAAGAAGGATCTCGCTGAACTTATGACAAAGTCACAAAGCTGGTGGCCAGCGGATTTCGGTCATTACGGACCTTTATTCATCCGTATGGCATGGCACAGCGCCGGTACTTACCGTGTCGGTGATGGCCGTGGTGGAGGCGGCAGTGGAAATCAGCGATTCCCGCCTCTGAGCAGCTGGCCTGATAATGTCAACCTTGA
>JBHLKA010000097.1:0-10131 GCA_048887145.1 Candidatus Hodarchaeota archaeon | reverse complement strand
AAGGAACTTTTCAGGTGGATTTTTTCCGACCCAAAAAGTCCAGGTTATATCAGAACACATCTCATCGATCTGTAAACCCGTGTCAATTAATAACACACCTGGTTCAATTTTTTTATTCGAACTATTATGGTGTGGATCAGCTGAATGAGGTCCTGATGCTACAATTGATTCGAAAGCTGGACTTCCTAGTTTAATATATTCATATTCTATTTTAGCTCTAACTTCCATTTCTGTCATACCAATTTTTGCAAATTCTGGTACGTCCTCTAAAATCTCAATTGTAGCTTTACACACATTTCTCAAATCCTTTAAATTCTCATGGGATTTGACACTTCTGAGTCCATCTATAATCGGGGCAGCAGAAATAAATTCTGTATTTGATGATAACTCCTTTAAAGAAAAGTAATCTCCTGCATGGATGTAATCAGCAAAAGGAGTGCCATCTTCCATTAAAACTTTTTCACCAAAATTTAGAGCAATTCGAGATTTATTTACGATTGGTGGTAATAGTTTTATTAAATCTTTTAAAGATCTATAAATGATAACTTCACATTTTACATTTTTCTTTTTCAGTGAGCGTTCAATCATAGAAGCTTCATATTCCACAGATAAGACTTTATGATTTCCATTAGTAGCTAAATATATGTAATGGCGAGCGTGTGATCTAACTCCTAATAAAAATCTAGAATTTATATCACTATCCTCATTACAGATAATTAACCATCCATCAGCATTAATTTCTTTAAGAATTTTCTGAGCTATTTCAAATTTATCCATATTTCAAAACATTTAATGCTTTCTAATTAAGTTTATTGATTTAATAGAAAATCTATTTATAACATTAAAAATATAAACTTAAATATTCTTATATCTCTATAGCAAAAAATTAGATTTAAACTATGAAGCTAAAAGTAAAAAAAGTAAATTATGAAACTGGAAATACTAAAGACGTTGTTTTAAATATTAAAGATGCTCAAGAACTTGGTCAAAAAGCGGGAGAACGAATCTACATTAGAAATAAAGAATCGAAATCGATTGAGAGTGAATTTTGGATTGCGATAATCCAGATAGATTATTCTAATTCTATTGTAGAATCAGGTGAAATAGGCATTTTTCTAGATATTTTAAAGGAAAAGAAAAATCTAAAAGATGGAACAATTGTTTCAGTAAAACCAGCAGATCCACCTGATTCTTTTAGATTTATACAAAAAAAGATCAAAGGGAAAAAACTTAGCAGCGAAGAAATAAATAATTTTATATCAGATGCCGTTTCAGGATCGTTATCCCGAATAGACTTAGCTGCTTTTATAACAGGAGTTCAAATAAATGGCATGGATAATGAGGAAATGACGGCATTAACCTTAGCAGAGGTTAGGAGTGGAGATGTTTTTTATTTTGGGATGGACGTTTATGACAAGCACAGTACCGGCGGAGTCCCGGGGAATAAAGTTTCTTTAATTATTGTTCCAATTGTAGCTGCTGCAGGATTAACGATACCAAAATCATCTACGAGAGCTATTACTTCACCTTCAGGAACAGCTGATTCAATGGAGGTATTGGCTCCTGTTACATTTAAATCAGATGAATTAAATGAAATTGTTTCAAAAGAAAATGCTTGTATCATCTGGGGTGGCGCATTAGATATTGCGCCTGCAGATAATATTTTAATTGAAATTGAACGACCTCTTCATATGGACCCTATTGGTTTAATGATTCCCTCTATTCTCACTAAAAAACTTAGCATGGGTGTAAAAAAGCTTGTTTTAGATATCCCAGTTGGTGAAGGTACTAAATTCCAAACCCCTGATAAGGGTAAACAATTTGCATACATATTTAAAGAAATTGCTGCTAATGTAGGGATTGAAGCTGAATGTGCGCTGACCTTAGCGCATCAACCAATAGGTCATGCAATTGGACCAGCCCTTGAAGCAAAAGAAGCTTTAACTTTATTGAAAGATTATTCTGCAGGTCCAAATTCTTTGATCGAAAAATCTACTGATTTAGCCGGTATGCTGCTAGAAATGGGTGGTAAAGCTCAAAAAGGGGCAGGTCAAGTTTTGGCAAAAGAATTATTGCGATCTGGCAAAGCTTATGAAAAAATGAAAAGTATTATTGAAACTCAAGGTGGAAATCCTGAGATAAAACCTGATGATATTGAAGTCGGACCATATGTAAAAGAGTTTTTTGCTACCAAAGAAGGATACATTGTTGAGGTCAAAAATTCAATAATAAATCAAATAGCAAAAGCTGTAGGGTGCCCTATTTCAAAGAAATCGGGTGTAGAAATCATAAAAAAGCAGGGTGCGAGATTGAAGGAAGGAGATCTTGTTTTCCGAGTTTACTCTCATAGTCAGTCTAAATTGCAAAAAGCAGAAAAGATATATAATGCATCAGGTGGACCAGTAACTCTGGGTGGTATGGTACTAGAGAAACTTTAAAGAAAATATAAATATATTTGAAGAAAGTATGCCTTTAACTCCTAGAGCTATTTTTAATGATTTAAGAAACAATGATTTAGATAAAACTTCAGCTTTAGAACTAATAATTACCTTGATTGAAAATACTGAAGATGTCAAAACTAGATTAGAATGTATAGATATATTAGAAAAAATTAAAATAACAAATAAAGAAGTCTTTAAACTGCTAGAAAACCTCTTGATTTCTGATTCAAATGAAAGAATTCGCACTTTATCAGCAAAAGTTCTGAAAAGTCTGTTTTTAGAAGATGCAATACCGCCAATGAAATGGGCTCTTAAGAATGAAGCTTCACTTAATTGTTTGATATCAATAATTACTTATTTAAGTGAGATTGAAAGCGTCAAAGCTAGAACATATTTAATTAAAAAAGTAAATGAGATTAACAAAAAGAAATATAAATATAATCTAAAAGATATTATTGAAGGATTAGACATTCAAAATCTTTCAAATAAAGAGTTAGCTGAGATTTTAATAAATTATTATATTATTTCTTCATTAAAACTAAAATTTGGCTATGTAAAATTCGAGAGGAATAAGAAAGGTGCAATAACTAATTTAGATTTATCTAATATTGAATATCAAAGTTTGGGTTTAAATAAATTAAATGAATCTCTCGGGTCAATATTATCCTTAACTTTTCTTAAAAAGTTAAATTTAAGCAATAACCATATAAAATTATTACCTGAAATTTTCGATCAACCTAGTTCACTAGAGCAGCTAGATTTGAGCTTTAATAATTTAACACATCTCCCTGATTCAATTACAGCATTTCCTAATCTTAAAATCTTAAATTTAAAATCTAATCACCTAGAATTTTTACCAGAATCATTAGGTTCTTTATGTAATCTTGAAACACTAATTTTAAGAGACAATTTTTTAAAAAAATTACCAGAATCGTGTAGTAGTTTAAATTCATTAAGAATTTTGGATCTTCATCATAATAAATTATCTGAAATTAATAATAATTTTTCTCGTCTCTCTAACTTAAAGGAACTAGAAATAGGATGGAATAACTTAAATGAAGTCCCTAATATTATAAAAGGTTTAAAATCTATTACGAAGTTAAGTCTTGGCCGAAATAATTTAAATAACATACCTAATTGGATAAAATCTTTAGAATCCCTTAGAATATTACATTTATATGATAATATATTAAAGAATCTTCCTGATAATTTTCAATTTTTAAAAAAATTGGAAGAATTAAATCTTAGGAATAATAATTTTACTGAATTTCCTCAATGTATTGCAAAATTAACGTCACTTAAAATTCTAAATTTGAGTTGGAATAATATAGATTTCATTCCAGATTGGATTGATTCTCTTAAATCTCTTGAAATGTTAAATCTTTGGGGGAATAACTTAAAAGAAATTCCTGATTCAATAGAATCCCTTCAAAATTTAAAAACTATATATTTAAATTTCAATAAAATAGATGAATTATCTAAATCTTTACGAATTCTAAAAGAAAGGGGAGTAACAATTAAACTATAAATATACGACTCACACTTCAACCCAAGATAAATAGTAAAAATCAATAATTAAAACCACTTTTTATTATTATCCCTTCTAATTTAAAATAAAAAATTTAAAAATTATTACAAATTTCGAGATTTAATGGAATACCCTACAGATATTGTTTATGATAATTATCTTAATAATCAAATAGACAAGTCTTCAGCTGTAAATCAATTAATTTCATTAATAGATAATAGTGAAAATCTAATTGATAGAGTCAAAAGTATAGATGTTCTAGGAAAAATTTCGGCAGTAAATCCTCGTGTTTTCAAACTCTTAGAAAACTTATTAATATCTGACAATCATGAAATAATTAGATTTAACGCATTGAATTTACTGAGAAGAAGCTTTAAAGATAAAATACTTGAACCATTTGCTTTTGCGCTTAATCATGAAAAATCATTAAGATGTTTACTCACCATAACAGATACTTTAGGCGAAATAGATAACTTTCAATCAAGAACGATACTTATTAATAAACTAAATACAATAGAAATTAGTGCTTTTAAAAATCATTATAGTAATTTATTTAAAAGAATTAACATAACAAATTTATCTAGTAGTGATCTTGCTGAATTTCTTAAGAATTATTTAATAATTAATCAATTAGAAAGAAATTATGGTAAATTAGCTTTCAAAATAAGCAATGGTGTAATTACAGAATTAGATTTATCCGATATAAGTAGTAGCGTATATGGATGGAGTAATTTAAAAAAAATACCCGAATTTATAACAGAATTAAGGTCATTGAAAGTACTTGATTTAAAGTTTAATCGATTAAATTTTATTCCACAATCTCTAAATATGCTTTCTTCGTTGAATCATCTTGATTTAAGCTATAATAAAATTAGTGAGATCCCAGATTCAATAGGAGACATAATATCATTAGAGCATCTCAATCTAAGATATAATCAATTAACGCAAATTCCAGATTCAATTGGAAATCTCAAGGTTCTTAAAATCCTGGATTTAAGATCAAATAAATTAATTTCCTTACCAAAATCATTAAATCGGCTTTCGAAATTGGAAATTTTAGATTTATATGGAAATCAATTGAAAAATATCATTATTTCCCTAAAACGATTATCTTCACTAAAAGTTTTAGAACTTGGCTTAAATAGATTAGAGAAGCTTCCTTCTTGGATAAAATCTTTAAAATCGATTACAAAATTGGGACTGGGGGGAAATAAGTTGAAACAATTACCAAGTTGGATCAATTCACTAAGATCACTGAAAATTCTTCATTTATATGATAATGAATTAACAGCTCTTCCAAAATCTATTGGTTTATTGTCATCTTTAGAAGAGCTTACATTATGGAATAATAATTTAACTAAATTACCTAAGTCGTTTAGTTTACTAAAATCGCTTAAAAAGTTAAATTTAAGCTGGAATCAGTTTGAAGAGTTACCAGAATGGTTTGGTTCCCTCAATTCATTAGAAGTATTAAGTTTATGGGGTAATAGGTTAATTAGACTTCCTAAATCTATATCGGAATTATCTTCTCTTAAAATATTAGATTTAAATTTTAATTACATAGTTGAAATCCCAAACTTTTTAAAAAATTTAGAAAAACGAGGATTAATAATCTATAAGTAATTATTGTTAAAATTTAAGTGAAAAAATGATAGAATTAGACCCGAACAAAATTTATGAAGATTTACTTGATAAAAAAATAGATAAGTCATCAGCAATTAATAAATTAATTATCTTAATAGAAAATAGTAATAATATCAAGATTAGATTTAATAGTATTCAAATTTTGGCAAAGATTGGGGAAAATTTCGATAATACAGGAATTTCCAAGGAAAAGGTTTTCAAATTACTTGAAAATTTAACACTTTCTGATTCTAATGAGAAAATAAGAAATATTGCAGCAAAAATCTTAGGGGATAAATTTTTAGAAGATTCCTTAAATCCAATGAAATGGGCGCTACAACATGAACAATCTCCTCTCTGTCTAAATACTATATTTCAAACTCTTCTTAAAATAGTGAAAAATCTGGGAGAATTAAATAATCGGCTCTCAAAATTTATTTTAATTCATGAATTAAAACAAATACCTGATAAACATTTTAAATTGTGTTTTGAGGATATTATAGAAAACAGAGGAACTGATAATTTAACCAATCATGAATTATCTTTAATTCTTTTAAATTACTTCTCGATAACATATTTAAGAAAAACAATATGGCGTCTAAATTATACAATAGAAAATTGTAAGGTTACTCAATTAGATTTTCAGTTTAAAGGATTAATAAAAGTTCCTGATGCAGTTCAATATCTCGATTCTCTTAAAACATTAAGCTTAAGATACAATCAAATTACCACTATACCTGAATGGATTAAAAAATTGAAATATTTAGAAACTATTAATTTAAATGTAAATACTATAAATCAATTACCTGAATCAATTGGTTCGCTTTCCCATTTAAAACATCTTTTTTTATGGAAAAATGATCTTGAGACACTTCCTAATTCAATCTGTAATTTAAGAGCTTTAGAAGTCTTAAATCTAAGGTTAAATCAACTAAAAGAATTACCTCCTAATATTGGTAATTTAAAACATCTTCGTGAATTAAATCTTCATGATAATAAATTACATTCCCTACCAAATTCGATTTCAGAACTTACTTCATTAGAAAAATTAAATTTAAGTTGGAATCTATTCCAAACCCTCCCTGATTCACTTAATTCGCTTTCTAATTTAAAAATTCTAGATCTTGAAAGGAATGAATTAAGTTATATTCCAGAAACAATTGGTAATTTAGAGAGGTTAGAAATGATGAATTTGAGTGATAATAAATTATCAACACTTCCAAAAACAATTGAGTTGCTTAATAGCTTAAACTATTTAAATCTGTCTAGAAATAATATTGAATATCTCCCAAACTCATTATTTTCTTTAACATCTTTGAAAGAATTAAATTTAACAGGTAATAACTTGAAAGAAGTGCCAGCAGGTTTAAAAAAATTAGAAGAAAATGGCTTAACTATTTATATTTAAAACTATTATTGAGTTTCATATAATTGTTTTATTTCCTCAACAGTTGTTACATCTTTTGGACCCTTTTCTGGACGAATTCTTTGAAATACAGGAAATCTCATAGAATATCCCAAAGAAGAAAATTTATCACTAATAGTAATTTCATCACCAAATATTTCAATAACAATTTCTGGTATTAACCACTGATCTGGTTTATCATCACATATAACATCACTCGGTTTTTTCTCAACTTCATACTTTTTCACCTCATTCTTTAATATTTCCATTATTTCATCAGTCCAACCTGATGCTATACGAGTAAAAGCTTCAAATTTATCATTTAAAGGATCATAGACAGCTCCAATATAAGTTCCATACCATCCCTTTCTACGCCCTCTTCCATAAAATGCTCCAATTAAAACCACATCAACCGTATCAGCTAACTTTCCACCCTCTAACCCTTTTAACTTTATCCAGAGAAAACCACGATTTCCTGCTTGATAAACAGAGTCATCTTTTATTGATTTGATAATTATACCCTCGGTTCCTGCATTTCTTGCTTCATTAAAGAAATCTAACATCTCTTCTGTAGAATTGACTTCTTTTGAGTCAACTAAGCGGATTTCATCTTTCTGTTCTACAATTTCTTCAAGTTTTTTCCTTCGTTCAGGATAGGTCCTATCTATATATGACTCATCCCCAATCATTAATAAGTCAAATAAAAATAAACTTACAGGTATTTCTTTAGAAATTTCCTCAATATCATATTTTCTTCGTCTTCTGCTTAACACTTGGAAGGGAAGCATTTTTTCATAAAAGTGATCCATTGCCACTACTTCTCCCTCAAGAATAACCCATTTTGCCTTGATTTTATCCCTAATAACTTGACAAACATCAGGATACTGTTCAGATATTTCAAGTAATCTTCTAGAAAATAACAAAATCTTCTCTCCCATTTTATGAATTTGTAATCTTTCACCATCTAGTTTATATTCAGCAATACATGGTTTTCCTAACTTATCAATAATTTCTGAATAAGAAACGCGAGATGCAAGCATATTTCGAACAGGTGTGCCGTAAGAGATTTTAATTTTTTTTACTTCTTCTATTCCCTCTTTTGCTAAAATTAGAGTAATATCTCCCAAATCAGGATGTTGATTGTAAGCCTTCTCAATGAAATCTCTTGCTTTTTTATCACCTATAAATCCTTGAGCTAAACCATCAATAATTGTTAAAGTTGATACGCCCACTCTTAAGGTCGATGTTATTATTCTTAATAGATATTTCGTTTCAACAGGAGAACATTTTCTCATCAAACTACGTAGAATTCCTAATTTAATATCTAGAGAACCAGAACCTTCAGTTGTAGCGATTTTTAGTAATAGAGAATATAATTCGGATATCTCTAAAGATGATTCTGATGATTCCAAATCCTTATCAAAATCAAATAAAGATTTTTGTTTTTTCTTTTTAGAAAGAATTAGCTCTGCTGTAGCGCCAATATCTCCTTCTTTTAATAAAATATTTTTTATTTCTTTTCCATTAATACCTGAATGGAGTGATAACGCCTCTATTATCATTTTTTCAGCAAGTCCTAATTTTGGGAATTGTTTAATGTTGGAAACAAGTTGGCCTTGTAATAAGTAGATGATTTTATCTAAATCAGTAAAACCGTTTTTAGTTTTAATATCCAGAAAAAAATCTGATAAAATATCAATCATTTCAAGTCTTTTTGATGTACTCTCTAGCTTAGAAAATAAATCTGATAACTGTTTGAATTTCATGAGATTCTCTATAAGAATTTTTCAATTAAAAATTACTCTATTATTATTAAATAAATACCACTATAAATTTAAATAACAATATTAAAAAAATTTAGAAAAAAAAGATTATAATAATTTTGAAAGCTCTACAAACTTCTTTTGAATTTCAGTTTTAATATTAGTAGAGATTCCAGAAAAAGAGTCTGATGTGAATTTTATTTTCCCTTCGGATATTGAAAATTCACATACTTTTCCATCCATGTGTTCTACTGAATAGTTACCATCATCTTTTTTAGATATCCAGATATCGCTAAAGAATTCAGTTATTGCAAATAAAACAAATCCTATTTTTGCTTGAATATCAAGAGCTAGTTTCTCTTCTGGTGCAACATCTACTTTAGGTGCTATTTCAGCTTTTACGGATATTTCTGGTTTAGAATTATACTCAGAAGCATGATTTATTGCAGGTGGGGCTACAATTGGCGTTTCCTGTTTAATAGCAGGAGTATATTCAACTTTAACTTCTGGAACCGGCGAGGGTTTAGCTTTTATTGGGGTAGGTTTGGGTTCTGGTTTCGAAATAACTTTAGCAGGAACTTGTTTTGCTCCTTCAATATCAAAAGTTATGATGAAATGATCCAATTCCTTAAATTCTCTATTTAATATTTTTTGAAGTTCCTCGTTTAAATTTGTAGTTTCAGGGTCTCTTCCAATCTTCCTTTGATCTATTTCTTTCAAAAGTTTTATATCTCTGCCAATTATACTCTTTCCTGCTACATATCCATGTCCTTTTAAAGATTCAGCCTGTCTAAGAGCAGTTCTTCTAGCTACCAATCCCTGTCTTGATCCGTGCCATAAATACAAAGAAGAGGATCCTTCATCAAGAATTATTATATTTTTATCTGGTGAAAGATTATCAAAATTCCATTTAATAGGCTCACTTACGCCACCTTCTAGCACTTCAAACATTAGTGCGAAATCCATTTTTAACTCCATATAAAATGATTATAATTATGCTAACAATAGTATTATAAGTTTAATATTTTTAAAAAATTTAAAAATTGAGTTTTCAAAAATGATTTATTGTTTCAAGATAATAAACATAATTATCATATTAATTATTATCTAGTGATATTCTACTGGAACTAATCATATCATGTCCTTCATACTGGTGGAAATACAAAAAGCTATTCTGGTTTGAACATTTTTCACTTTTTAAACATAATTGATGTATTAAAATGTACTTAAGAGTGATTGGAAATCTTAAGTAAATCAGCAATTAGTATTGCTGAACTTGAATGTTTTAAAGCGCATAAAAAATATATTAAAGAAAGATTAAAAGAAAAAAAATAAAATATATGAAGAAATAACATATTTATTAAATTACTT
>JBHLKA010000096.1:0-10150 GCA_048887145.1 Candidatus Hodarchaeota archaeon | reverse complement strand
AATATATATATCAAAACTAAAGTTCCCGCTAAAATAAGAACACTACCAATTACCACAAAATTAATCCCAGTTCTTTTTTGGCTTTCAAGCAGTTGTTCTTCTGTTGGAGCTTTCCTTACAAGTAAATCTAATTTTTTCATTCTCTTTCTTATCCGTCCAGAATGACCCAATAATCCCACTCCAGTAAAGAAAGGAGCTGCAGCAATCAAAATTAGCAGAACGCCTAGTAACGCTTGGAAGGAGTAGAGGGTATATAATAATCCCACTCCAGTAAAGAAAGGAGCTGCAGCAATCAAAATTAACAGAACGCCTAGTAACGCTTGGAAGGAGTAGAGGGTATATATTAAAATAAGTGCAATCCCAATTCCGAAGAAAATACACCCGCTTATTAAGAATCTCTTATATTTTTTTTCTAAATTTTTGGTTTCCATTTTTCTATTTCGCCTTACTAAACTTATTCAATTTTTCTGATTTTATTTCGCCAAAAATGTATAGTTATTATGTAAAAAGATCATAAATTCTTATTTAAAAATTCTTTTAATACATAGTTTTTAGGTAATTTTTGTCCTACTAGTTTTTAAATTGCTTTTATAGTTGACAAAAATATTAAATACTGAGTTATAATCCTTTTTACACAAAGGTCTATACATTTTTGGCGAAAATAATATGAAATCGAATACAAAATCAAAGATTCTAATTTTAATGACTTTAGGAATCCTTTTCACTTTCATGCCAATAATGACCATTGATTTTGGGTTTATTGTGGTCAATACTAACAAAACGTCGGAATATAAAGATGAGAGTAATTTAGAGAAAGAAAGTTTGAAACTCTCAGCAGTATCG
Organism: Candidatus Hodarchaeota archaeon; assembly: GCA_048887145.1. Classification (GTDB taxonomy): domain Archaea; phylum Asgardarchaeota; class Lokiarchaeia; order Sigyniarchaeales; family SOKP01; genus SOKP01. The sequence goes on along the minus strand of JBHLKA010000096.1, from coordinate 9,307 downwards.
GGACCAATTCATATCATCAATAATTCAGGGTGGGTGGATTTTAGAAACGATGGAAATTGCACGGGTTCAGGTACATATTCCGATCCTTATGTCATTGAAGATTTGGTAATAGATGGCGGAGGTTCGGGAAGTTGCATCTGGATTGAGAATTCTAACGTATATTTTAGAATTGAAAATTGTACTGCCTACAATTCGGGAGATTTTCCTAATGCGGGAATCCGTTTGTACTATGTTAATAATTCCCTATTAATTGATAACAATTGTTCATCAAATTATTATGGAATATTTTTAGTATTTTGTGATAACAATTCGATTTCGGAAAACAATGCAGTTAACAACAATCTTCGTGGGATAGCTTTACATAGTTGTGATAAAATTTCGATTTCGGGAAACACTGTAAATAACAATAAACAGGGGATATATTTACAACATAGTGATAATAACGACATTTCAGGAAACACCGTAAATAACAATCAATGGCCAGGGATATATTTAGTATGTAGTGATAATAACACCATCTCGGGAAACAGCGCAAATTACAACAACGATCATGGGATATATCTATCTGAAAGTGACAATAACGAAATTTCAGGAAACACTGCAAATAACAATAATAATTCTGGATTATATTTAGAATTTTGTTTTCATAATACTATCTCGGCGAACACTGTAAATAACAACTGGCATGGATTAGATTTATTCCTTAGTTTTTATAACAATGTTACAGGAAACTCCGCAAATAATAATGGTGTTGGGATAGAGTTACAAGATAGTGATTATAATATAGTTTCTGGAAATACCGCCAATAATAGTGATTTTGGGTTACATTTACATAGTAGCCATTATAACAACATTATGGGAAACACAGCAAACTACAATAGATATGGAATTGGGTTATATCTGTTAGGTAGTAATCATAACAATATTACAGGAAACACAGCAAACTACAATAGATATGGGATAGCGCTAGAATTTAGTAATTATAATAATGTTACGGGAAATACGTTATTAGGAAACGATGAATGCATCGTAGAAGAAAATTGTGAAGGGAATGTGTTCGAAAATAACGATTGTGGTGAAGGCGATGGAATTCCTATAGAATTGATTATAATAATCTCGAGTATTAGCGGAGGGGTAGCGATTGGGGTAGCATCCATACTGTTAATTAAACGCAAAAGGAAAAGAATACAGTAATTTTTGTTAATAATTTGAGTGGTGCTTATTTAGATAGAGTGAGCGATCTAATATTAGTTTTTAGGTAATTGAAATGTTTATAAAGAAAAGTAACCTCATTATTAATTGCTTATATATTATATTTTACAAATTTGGCGAAACTAATATGAACTCAAAGGGAAAATCAAAAATAAAGATATTACTCATTTTAGGGATTCTTTTTGCTTTTTTACCAGTAATTACCACTAATCTTAGTTATATTACGAGCGATAGCAGCAGAAGTTCGGAATGTAGTAATTATAGTAATTTAGATAACAAAAATTTGAAAGCCTCAAAAACATCAGGACCAATTCATATAATTAATAATTCAGGGTGGGTCGATTTTAGAAACGATGGAAATTGCACTGGTTCAGGCACGTATTCTGACCCTTATGTCATTGAAGATTTGGTAATTGATGGCGGAGGTTCGGGAAATTGCATCTGGATTGAAAATTCCGACGTGTACTTTAGGATTGAAAACTGTACTCTTTACAATTCGGGAGATTACCCTAATGCGGGAATCTGGTTATTAAATGTTAATAATTCCCAATTATTTATTAACACTTGTTCGTCTAATTATTATGGGATATTTTTAAGGTATAGTAATAACAACACCATTTCGGGGAACACCGCAAATAACAACGGGGTTGGGATATGGTTAGGATCTAGCAATAATAACGAAATTTCGGGAAACACCGCAAATAACAATGATGATGCCGGGATACTTTTAAATGGTAGTAACAACAACACCATTTCGGGAAACACTGCAAATGACAATGATTATGGGATATATTTACGGGGTATTAGTAACACCATTTCGGGAAATATAATGAATGAATGTGGATTAGAAATGTCCGGAAGTCTTGAAATGTTAGCTTCACATATCATAGATACTACAAACTTAGTGAATGGAAAACCTTTATATTATTATACCAATGAAGTTAGTTTACAACCAGACGATTTTACGAATGCTGGGCAAGTTATAATGGTCAATTGTACTGATTCATTAATGTCAAACTTAAACATTTCTTATTGTCATAAAGGAATTTCATTATACTATTGTAATAATAACACCATTTCGGGAAACGCCGCAAATTACAACTTTTATGGGATAATATTAACAAATAGTCATCATAACACCATTTCGGGAAACACCGCAAATTACAACATTTATGGGATATCTTTATCAGGTGATTATAACACCATTTCGGGAAACACCGCAAATAATAATTTTTTATTTGGGATATTTTTAGATATTGATTGTGATGACAATACCATCTTGCAAAACTCCGCAAATTACAATCGGTATGGGATATATTTACATAGTTTTGGTGATAATAATATCATTTCGGGAAATATTGTAAATAATAACATTGAATTTGGAATTTCTCTACATTCTGGTGATTATAACACGGTTTCGGGAAACACCGTAAATAACAACTCTAGAGGGATAGATCTATCCGGGTGTGATTATAACACGGTTTCAGGAAACACCGCAAATAACAACTATGGGATGGGGCCAGTAGGTGGTTATGGGATATTTATATCTTCTAGTGATAATAACGACATTTCAGGAAACACCGCAAATAGCAATGATGAAGCAGGGATATATTTATATTGGTGTATTAGTAACACCATTTCGGGAAACATCGCAAATTACAACACTTATGGAATAGAAATGCATTATAGTAATAACAACACCATTACGGGAAATATATTATTAGGAAACGATGAATGCATCGTAGAAGAGAATTGTTCAGGAAATATTTTTCAAAATAACGATTGTGGTGAAGGAATTCCCCTCGAATTGATTATTTTAATTTCGAGTATCAGCGGAGGGGCAGTAATAGTGGTTGCAACCATAGTGTTAATTAAACGCAAAAGGAAGAGACTTCAGTTAGGTAATAAAAATAGTCGATAAACATGTACTTAGGGGTTGATAATTTGAGTGGTGCTTATTTAGAAAGAGTGAGCGATCTAATATTAGTTTTTAGGTAATTTTAGTACTATTAATTTTTAAACAACTCATTTTTATACTATTTTTATTTTCTAATAAAAAAGAACTATGGCATAGTAATAAATAACCTCAAATTACGGATGTTCTTATTTAATTTTCAGGATTCTTCTAATTTTTTATTCTTTTTTTTATCGACGCAGAACGACCCCATAAACCCACTCCAGCAAAGAAAAGAATTGGACCAATAAACCATAACAATATTATATAAATTCCATACATGGTACGAAACCAGTAAGGGTCTCCAGTATTTTTTCCAATAATCCATAAGAGTCCTCCTAATATAATAAATGCAATTCCAATTACCGTTAAAGAAATCCCAGAACTTTTTTTTAATTTAAACTTTTTCGCATATAATTCTTCTTGTAATTGTACTGGTAATTGTTCTCTTGTTTTTCTTGAAGAATAAATCACAAAACGCACTCCAATAGAGAAAAGAACAATACCCACCACGCTACCCAATACGCCTAGAGGAAAGAACAATAGAATACCCACCGCGCCTAGAAGAAAGAACAATAGAATAACGACAATTCCAATTACCGTTAAAGTAATCCCGATCCTTTTTTGCCTTCTATATTTGTTTGTTTCCATTTTTCTAATTCACCTCAATAAACTCATTCAATTTTTCTGATTTAATTTCGCTAAAAATGTATATAATTATAAAAAAGATCTTGTTATTTATGATATCGTGTTAAGGGTATGACCAAACTTATGTATTTTAGTACATAACCTTAGTAGGACTGAAATTACAAAAATCTAATCTGTCAATATTTAAAGTACAAAAAAAATAAGGAAAAAAAGATTTACAAACTTGTTTTCTAGGACTTCTTGTAAATCTTTTTTAATTTTATTAAATAAACTGCCGTAGTCATCCCTATAACACTAATAAGGATGAGAAATAAGTTATAACCAAAGATTGCTGGTTCTTCTTCCTTTGTTTTTTCTACCTGAACTTCAGCAAAACCAATATTTCCCGCGAGGTCCTCTGCGTAAAATCTGATTAATACATTGCCATAAGGTCTTGTATCCCACGCCGTCTGGTTAATTATTCCTGAAGACAATGTAATTGTATAATTAGTAACACCACCATCTATTGTATACCAAATTGAATCTAGATTCGCCTCAGTAATATCAATATCATACGAAGGTGCCACACTTCCAAATATTTCATCGACCATAGGACTATTTATCAAAATTTCAGGTTCATCGATGTCTTTAAACACTAAAACCTCAGCATAATTTACTTTTCCATATGAATTATTCGCATAGAATTTAATAGAAACCGTATCAGTTCCTATTGCATCCCATGCCGTTTGATTGATTGTGCCAATTAATCCACTAAATATAATAGGGGGTCCGTCATTTAAGGTATACCAAGTGGTATCTAAAGTAGATTCAATAATATCAATATTGAAATTTGGAGGTAAATCGCTAAAAAACTCATTTTGGGATGGATAATTAATTGAAATGTCTGGTAATTGGATATATTTTTCTAAAAACATAACCCCAGAACCAATCCCCCCTATATATAATTCATTCTTTGAGTTTACAAAGATATCCTGAAGTATCCCAGAATCACTAGTAAAATTCCCCTGAAGTACTCCAGAACTATTATACTTAATTATCACTGGATTTTGGGGAGGATCTTGGTTATATCCACCTACATAAATATCATCTGATGAATCTACAGCAACAACACGCCCGTTCTCGTTTTTACCTCCATCCCATGTTCTGTTCCATTGTAAAGAACCAGAATTATCATATTTTAATAAGAGTGTGTTAGAATTTGGAATGTAGCTACCATTTAATAATAAGCCTTGCTCTATTACACCTGCAACATAAATATTATCTAATGAATCTATAGCTACTCCATACCCTACTTCGGGGGTTCCACCTCCATCCCAAATTTGGCTCCATTGAAAGTTGCCAAGACTATCATATTTCAGCAGAAAAACATTGGGCCCATACCCCCCTGTATACGTACCCCCTGTAATATATATGTTATCTGATGAATCTACTGCTAAGTATCCAACTTCCGCAGAGGTAAAACCTGCGGTGCGGTTCCACTGATAATTACCTGAGCTGTCAAATTTCACAAGGGCCACTCCTGTTGGAATTATTGCTCCAACATAGACATTATCTAATGAATCTACCGCGACCGCCCAACCCTGGGCAGTCGGGTCTCCCCACATTTGGTTCCAAAGTAACACACCTGATGATGAATATTTTAACAGAGTTAAATAAACCCCTTGATATGAAGTAGTCCAATTTTCTGAATACCCTGCTAGATAGATATTGTCCATTGAATCTACAGCTACTCCATATCCCATATCGGGATCATCTCCTAACCAATCCCAAGTACGGTTCCATTGATAATTACCTGAACTGTCGAATTTCACCAGAGCCATATCATAATTAGTGGTCAGAAAAAAGGTTCTTCCTCCTAAATATATATTTCCTGCGGAATCTGATGCTATTCTAACACATACATTATGTGTTGTACTGTTATATCCCCAAGTTCGCGTCCACTCCTTTTCGAAGGAGCTAGTTAAAGGTGACTCTCTGGTGTTATACTTATTATCTTTTAGATTAATAGAATTTTTTGTTATTAGAACGAAGGGCAGTGTTAGAGTTACTATTACACAAATTGTCAATAAAAGTAATTTATTATATTTACTCATATTCTTCACATTTTTTATTAAATGTAAAATTTTTCATTAGACTTCTTTGTATATACATTCACTAGACTTCTTTGTATATAAAATCACTAGGACAAAATTTACTGATCTGTCAAACTTTCGTAGTTTAAATATTTCGATATCATTATTTAGGAAAAAAAGGGGCGATAAAGATGTAATTTAATCTCAATAATTTGAAATCTCTAATTAAATAAAATAGTTTTTACAATTTTAGTTTTTTTATTAACTACTAATATCTTCTAATAGATAATTTAAATTTTTTTATATTTTTTGTTTATTCTTTAACGAATGAGTTTAGGAAGGTGAGTTAGATGTTGATTTAGATTGGACCATAATTTATGAAATCAATAATTGCACCGACACCAACGAAAGCGATTCCAATTATAATCAAAGGAAAACTATTTATTAAGAATCCAATTAAGCAAAGAATGCCTCCAATTCCAACTAAAATAAGTCCAACTTTCAATAAAAAGTTAAAATTTTTTTGTCGTCTTTGTTTCTTCTCTTCTTTTGTCTCAACTGTCAATAGTGTAGATTTCGAAGATCTTTTTTTTGTTGATGGGGGTATTTCACTAAATTTTGTACCGCATGAAAGACAGAAATCATAGCCGGGAGATAGCTTCGCTCCACACTTTCCACACTTATTTTTTATCTCAGATATAATAATCGCCTTTTATTCTATTTTTGATATAGAGATAATCGATAAACATGTATTTAGATGTTGATAATGTGAGTGGTGCTTATTTAGATAGAGTTAGCGATCTAATATTAGTTTTTAGGTAATTTTTATTCTAATGACTTATCATGATTTATTGAGATGAGATTAGACTTATAAAATACCTAAAGATAGGGCTTAATCGATTGAAATGTATATTAAGGAAAGTAACTTAAGTAATAATTGCTTACAAATTATTTTTGACAATCTTAGCGAAAACAATATGAAATCAAATTTAAAAATTAAAATAATATTGGTTTTAGTCACTTTAGGAGTCTTTATCGCTTTCTCACCTATGATTACCACCAATCTTATTTTTATTATGAGTATTAGCAACAAAAAGCCCGAATGTAGTTATGATGTTAGTCTTGAATATGATAATTTGAAGACCTCAAAAGTATCGGCACCAATTTATATAGATAATAGTAATCCTAGTAGTAATTGGTCTACTGCGAAGACTGCGGGAATATGTACAGGTAATGGCATTTATTCTGAACCATATATTATAGAAGATTTGATAATAAATGGTGGAGGTTCAACTTGCATTTGGATTGAAAATTCCGATGTGTACTTTATGATTGAAAACTGTACCCTTTATAATTCAGGAGGTTATCCTAATGCGGGAATCAGATTAGTATATGTTAACAATTCCAAATTAGTTGATAATGAATGTTTATTGAATGATTTTGGGATAAGTTTATATTATAGTAATAATAATTCTATTTCGGGAAACAACGCAAATAATAATAACTACGGGATTTTTTTATCCAATAGTGATAATAACACGGTTTCGGGAAATACTGCAAATGGCTGTCGGATTGGGGGGTTGTATGTACATGGTGATAATAACACGGTTTCGGGAAACGCCGCAAATAACAACACCTATGTTGGGATGTGTTTATGGTATAGCGATAATAACATTATTATGGGTAATATGATTAAAGACAATGGTAGATCTGGGATTGAATTAGAATATAGTTACGAAAATAAGATATATCTTAATTGTTTGATTAATAACAACGTTAATGCTATTGATGAAGGTTCAAATAATCATTGGGATAATGGAATTAAGGGGAATTATTGGGATGATTATACGGGTTCAGACACAGATGGTAATGGAATTGGTGATATTCCATATAATATTGGAGGCTCTGCAGGTAGCCAAGATCGTTTTCCCTTGATGGAGTGTCCAATCCAAATTGAGAAGGGAATTCCTCTCGAATTGATAATTTTAATTTCGAGTATCAGTGGAGGGGCAGCGATAGGTGTAGCAGCCCTCCTGTTAATTAGACGCAAAAGGAAAAGAGTAACCTAATTAATATTTACATAAAATTAGTTTTTCTGATAAAGATTAAATTTTCAGGAAAAACATCCTATGAAGAGCATAAATGTTCTTTTAAAAGTTAAAATTATCTAAACTCTACCTAGTTGCGAACAAGATTATAATGCTTATGGTAAGAACAATTGCTATGCATATTATCCCCGAAATTATTTGCCCTTTAGTTCGTAGAACTTTTCCACAATTAGGACATCTCCTTGGGTAGTTATATACGGTTCCACGAAAAAGAATATAACTAAGAAAATTCACAAAACTCTTTGCTAATGTTTTTGACTCCTTAATCGGTTGTATTTCTGCCTGGCATTTATTACAATATCTCTTTTTACCTACTTCCTTAAACTCTCCTCTCTCTTTTATTTCGCTTATTTCGCGTTTTTCTCCATGTTGAAGAAGACATTTTTTATGGTAATATAGGTCCTTAACTCTTAGCTTCGCATTTTCCATCCCACAAATTTCACACTTCATCGATTTTCTCCTTCTATGTAAGGACATTTTTATACCAAATTGCGAATTTGGTATAATCTTTAAAAATAAAACTTTAGCATATAAAATTATCGATAAACATGTACTTAGAGGTTAATAATTTGAGTGGTGCTTATTTAGATAGAGTGAGTGATCTAATATTAGTTTTTAGGTAAGTTTTATTCTATTAACTTATCATGATTTATTGAGATGAGATTAAAATACCTCAAGACAAGTGGCTTAATTGATTGAAATAAATATAAAGGAAAGTAGCTTAAGTAATAATTGCTTATAAATTACATTTTAGACTTTTAGCAAAACAAGTATGAAATCAAAGGTAAAATCAAGAATACTAATTTTACTGATGTTTGGAATCCTTTTTGCATTATTGTCAATAATAGCGGGATTAAGATATTTTGGAAGTGGAATTTGAAGTTGAAATAAAGGCTATAAAAAGAACATATTGAAATTCCTAAGATTTCAAAAGAAAGTAAAGAAAGAAAACTGAATTAATTATTATTCAACTATTGCACGAAACTCAGCTTCCGAAATGATCTTGACGCCTAATTCTTGAGCTTTGGTGTATTTATTTATATAACCCCAAAAAAGAATAAAACTGCAATTATCACACTTACACAATCACATGGTTCAAGCCAGGCTCCTATCTTGTTTATTCTTTCTTTTCTTCTTTTCTTCTTTTCTTCTTTTTCTTCTAATTGACTAATTGTCAATATTTTAGATCTCGATGATCTTGTTTTTGTTGATGGGGGTATTTCACTAAATTTGGTACCACACGAAAGACAAAAGTCATAGCCGGGAGATAGCTTCGCTCCACACTTTCCACATTTATATTTTATCTCAGATAT
>JBHLKA010000095.1:0-10178 GCA_048887145.1 Candidatus Hodarchaeota archaeon | reverse complement strand
TTTACCATAAACGGAGATAAAACTTTCAGCATATCTCTCTATCGCTTTTCTCATTTCACCTCCCCTTCCAATTATCCTTCCTTTCATTCTTTTAACTTTTTTCTCAGATTTTCCTAAAATATCATAAACATTGAATATCTGAAGATCGTACGTAACTTCTATTAATTTCATAGCTTTAACTGGATTAAAACCCCTATTAATTGCATTTAAAATCTTTTCTGCGGTAAGGACATTTAAAGGATTATATTCAGGACTTTCTATTATTGGTTTTATTTCACAATCTCCTGTTTTACTGTCTAATAAAATTTTCACACTTAGAGCATCTTCAATTGTTTTTTTAGTTTCTCCACCTTTACCAATAATTACAGCAATTCTATTTTTTCCGATCTTCATTTTGTCATCCAATTTTGTAGTAAATTTCTAATTAATAATTTCATAATAAAAGGATTCTTGATTTGGAACGTCTACTCCCAATTTTTCGAAATATTTTGTAATATTTTTAATATCTCTTACTAAATAAATCTCTGCTTTAGGGTGTTGAGTATCAACTGCTTGGGAGATATCAATAAAAACGGGTTTTTGATTATGATACAAAATGTTAAACTCTGATAAATCACCATGCACTAGATTAGCTTTTTGATATAAATCCTTAATAAATGAGAAAATTTGCTTTAATAAATCTTTAGGGTTTTTTGGTTTCTTAATATCTTTAAGTTTAGGTGCAGGGATGGATTCAAAGCCAACATATTCCATTACTAATATATTATTCTTAATATGAATAGGCTTTGGTACGCTCAATCCTTCTTTAAATGCTCTCTTTAAATTTTTAAATTCTTTACTCGCCCATAAAAAGATTATTTTTGAGGGATTATTAGGTATCTTTTTAAATCGGGGGTCTCCTATGATATAATTTCGCATCCACTTTGATGTATTACTATCAATTTTATAAATTTTCACTGCTACTTCTTGACCATCTTTATCATAAGCTAAATAGATATTAGCCTCCTTACCTGCTGAAATAATTCCCTCAATCTTATCTAATGGGCCATTAATTAATAGTTTATTTAAATTAAAAACTGTTCGCTCATCGAATACAGATTCTACGGTAGCTCTCTTTTTTGTCTTATCAATTTTCCTTATTCTTTTAAAATCTATACTCTTTTTTTCTAATTCATCAACATCAGAGTTAATATTATCGTTTAAATAATTATTATCAAACTCTTTATCATTATTCAAATAATCTCCTCCAATAATCTTAATAAAATTTTTATCGTCGAAGAAAAATGAAAAATTTTTTACTAATTTTGAATTATCATCGCTCCTTAATACAATTTTATTTTTAGTTATGCTCTCAACAATAAATTTATTATTTTCAATCTTAACCGTATCATTTTTTTTAAAAGGTAAAAATTTTACTAGAGCCTTTAATCTAAATAGATTTTTCCCTTTTTGAGTGTCTCTACCAACTAATTTCTTAGTTCTTTTTAGAAGGAAATGGTATTTAGGCCTTAGAAATGAAATAATATGGTTTAATAATTCATTAGTACTCAATAAAAGGTCAACGCCATACTTTTGATCTATTATTTTTGAAATATATTGTTTTTTATCTCGTTCAAATAGTTCTTCAACATATATATGGATGTTATCTAAAACTTGCTTAATTAAATCAAAATAGTTTTCATTAATAACTCGTAATTGTAGTATTGATAAGTAATATTTACCCCCTCTCAAATTTAAACAATTAATACAAAAATCATAACTAATATTTATCCTTACTTTTTGTTCATACCATATTTTCTTATCTTCCTTTAATTCTCCTTTAATTTTAACATCTAAAGAGGTTAATAAATCTTTTGAAGAGTAAATAAAGCTATCTTCCTCATAGTCAATGGAAAATACAATATTTTCTATTTTCCTATAACTTTTTAATAAAAACCGAAAAATAGCATGTTCAATAATAAAAAAAATGTCATTTCTAACTACTGGAATCCAATTATCTTTCTTGGAATAACTTCCACAATCAAGACAAACTTTGAAATTAAAATTTATAGGTAATTCGAATAATGGATGTTCTTTTAAAAAGCAAGAAGTACACATTCCAAAATGAGGTGAATCATTTTTTATATTCCTTCCACATATAGCACAAAACCTATGAGGCATCAAAACATCATCTTTAAAGCCATTGGAATGCCATTTATTGAACGAACACCCTCCTTCGGAAGGATTTTAAGATCGATTACTTTATTAATAATGTTTTCTCCAACAATATTGAAATAAGAGGCTTCTTTTAAAATTTCTATAGCATCGTCGATATCTATAAGATTACCACCAAAAAACTGTTCATTAATCTCAATTTTTAAGTTCCCTTCAGTAAAAATTTGATTTAATAATATTTCATCACAACATGCCACAGTTTCAATCTCATTTCTTACATGAATTTTAAGATATACTCTCATAGCTTTAAAATTTCATTTTTCTTTAATTTCTTCTCTTGCTCCACAAGCGGTACATTTAAGGAATTCCTTTTTACCTTCTCTCTGAATTTCAGTATCTGGTTTATTACATATTTTACATAATACATAAGCTTTAGAATATTGCTCAATTAATCTATTTAAGACTTGTTCTTTATAAGTGCCTTTTAAAAATAATTGTTGTCCTCGAATTTCACCCATCGTGCCTGCTTTCCTAAGAAAAATTCCTAAAAAATGACGTTTATCTCGATTTAGAGTGTTAATAATCTTATTAAAGTTAATAATGTATGTATTTTTTGACTCTATTCTTATTTGAACTTTAGGTATTTCAAATCTCGAAAGTTTTTTTACGTTTTCTGGTATATTTTCATATGCTCTTTCTAGAAGTTTTTCATAATCATGTAAATCCATTTACATCATCCTAAATTATTTTCAATAAAATAAGTAATAACTCTTTCAAAAATATTTTTGCTATTTTTAATAAGATTTTTTTCAATAAGCTATTAAAATTTAGTCTTAAAAGTGACTTTTTTAATAGGTTTGATAAAAATTTTCTTCTGCTTGATAAATTTTGGATTCCATTTCAAGATCTCTTATATAACTCCTTAATTTATCCTCAGAAATCTCTATCTTATTCAATAAATTCGTAAAACTTATCCCATTTCCACTTTGAGAAGATTGATTTATTATAGAAAAAATCTTATCCTTAAACTGATCTATGCTATTGGTTGGTTGTTCAAATAATAATAAATCAATGTTAGATTTCTCATGTTCCGCTTCCTGAAAAACATTTATGTTTCCAAATTTAATTTTCTTTATTATTTCCGCATTCCTTAATAATAATTTATTCGGATTTTCAATTTTTTTTATAATTTCAGTTGAAATTGAAAGATTGTTATATTTATAATTAATCAACCCAATAATATCAACTAAATCGCCTTTATTAAGATCTCTATGGGATTTTGGATTAACTCTCCAAATATTTGCTCGAATTATTCCCGTTCCATCATCTAACTCAAGTTCTATTCTTGTATTTGAGATTTCATTATTATGATGAGAGGTTGTGTTATTTGACAATTGATTAATGGCTTTTAATTTCTTTTCGACTATTGTTCCTATAATGCGAACTCTTTTTACACTCCCAAAGATAGTATTTAACATATTCTTCTCATCCATAAATCGACCTTCGAGGAGATGTTTAATCCAACAACGAATAGTAGTTAGTCGTCTTCTCTGAAATTCACTCATAGAACCATACACCAATATTTGAGAATCCAAACTCTATAATAAGAGAAATTTCTCAAAAATAAAGATGTATCTATTAAAGCATAAATATTTCTATATTGAAATCTTAAAATTAAATTAATTTCAATTTGAAAGAGGGTAATATTGATATTGAAAATACATGTAAATGGTAGCGGGGGTTCGATTTGAACGAACGAGTCTGCCATTCTTTCGATCGTGGAAGAACGATCTCAGGGTGTCTCTATAGATGGGAAAGACCATATATGAGCCCTGCGGCATAAACCAGGCTAGCCCACCCCGCTATGCGTGCTCCTATGAAAAAATTCAAATTTCTATATATCTTTATAATTATTTTATCTTTTAATCTTTACCCTTTTTAGATGTTTTAGTGGGTTTTTTTAATTTAAAATGAAAATAAACTATAAAAAATTCTTATAAAAATTAAAATAAGACATTGCAGAACTATGGTTGATTCACACATTCAAGCCTTTTTTGGTCAAAATACAGGAATAGTCGTAAAAACCCCATCAAGATCAAAAAATTTTGTATTTTTTGAATGTATAAAGAAAAAACCTAATGGAGTTTGGGAAAAACCTTCTGCCAATGAGGGTAAATTAATAAAATTCTCCTTAGAAGAAGTTGTTATGATTTTGCAAGTATTAAATAGGAGATTACTCATTTGGACAAATTATCATTCATATCAAAATAAAAAAACCCAAATTTCATTTAGCTGGGAAAACAATAATACGGAAGTTCTATGGATAAATATTAATGATTATTCAAAAATGCTCAATTTCGCTCAAGTAGAAATCTTAAGATTATTATTAACACATATCCTAAACGAAAAAATAATTTATGCTTCATCTTTAAAAAAAGAAACTAAACCAGTATCTCATGATAGATTCAATCATAATTTAAACACTGAGAATTTACTTTCCGAAATTTATAAAGAGGCAATAGAGGAGCAACCTTCTATGAAAAAAGTTCCAATAATGACTCAAATCGAGGGATTAATTAGAGCCGAGTCAAATAAAGCTATTTTAATTAAATTTAAATCTAATAAGGAACTATGGATTCCTAAATCTACTATTCATTCTGAATATATTCCAAGGAAAAATAATATTCAAAGTTTTTTAATAGAAAACTGGATTTTAAAAAAAAATAATTTAATATCCTAAATATTTAATTTATTTCATTACTTTTTAAAAAGAATAAATTTAATTTTAATTTAGATTTGTTAATAATTATTAGATTTAGAGTAAGAATAAATGAGCTTTCTTGATATCATTTTAGAATTCATTTTAAACCCATATTTTATAATTTCCTTAATTTTTTGGGTAATAGTAAGTTTAACTGTTTATCTCCTGAGAAATAGAAAAGATTCTTATAGCTTTTTTTTTCCCTTACTTGCTATGTTTAAAACAAAAAGATTGAATAATTTTATAAGAAAGGTTGCTGCAAAAAGACCGCGCTTTTGGAGGATTTTTTGGAATATTGGGATTTTTATTTCGTTTGGATTTACGATTTATGGTTTATACTTCTTTTTTGCCAACCTTATTAATTTAATCTTTTTTCCCAGCCCAGAGCAAGGTGTAGTTCCCCTTATTCCGGGACTTACTGTAGATCTCCCAACCTTATTTTACTTTATATTACCCTTATTATTTTTACTTACCACCCATGAATTTGCTCATGGAATTTCCGCAAGTATTGATGGAGTTGAAATTAAATCAACAGGGGTTATGGGTGTGGGTGTTTTTTACATTATTGGTTTTGGTGCTTTTGTCGAAGTTGATGAATGGGAATTGAATTCAAGTAAGCATCACAGAAATACACGATTAAGAATAGCTGGTGCTGGAACATATGTGAATGCTATTACAGCAGGAATAGCATTCATACTTTTGATTACTTACCCTTATATTGTATCCCCCTTCTATAAACAAGTAACCCAAATTTATAATGTATTAGAACCCCATGAGGGTGGTTTTAACTATGCAACTCTTGAATACGGAGATGCAATTGATGCCATTAAAAAACAGAATGAAACAAATGATAAATACGTATATTTAGATGAGCTTCAAGGAATTAGCTTGACTACAATATTAAATAATGAAACACAAATCAAATGTTCTGTCGGCGACAACTTAACTTTTAAAATCTATAATCCTTTTAGTGATACTTATTCGGAAAAGAACGTTATCTTGGGTCCAAGATATTATTTAGGTTTAGAGTATGAATACATTTCTAATACAGAATTAAAATTAACATATAATTATACGAGCCAAGAGAACTTAAATATAACGATCACTAAAATTAACGGCACCTCCATCGATGTTTCAAATGGAAACACGTTAGAGTATAATTTAACAAGTTTTAATTTAAATTATTTGAATTTAAGTTCTGATTCTGGAATTGATTATTTGATTAATGTTTCAGTTACAGGTGTTTACGTAGGTGTGCAAAGTACTTTATACTGGATGCATAAAAATGATTTTGCGAAGTTTTTCACAGCTAACTGGCCAGATTTTTGGCAAAAAGAGATTGCATTTTTATTTATAATTGCTTTTAGTTTAGTGCTTTTCAATACAATGCCATTGCCTATTTTTGATGGAGATAGAATGTTAAAAGAAGTTATTAATTGGATTTATGGTGAAAAGTATCAAGATCTAAAGAAAAAGAAGAAAGATAGATTTGTTTACAAAGAAAAGGATACTGAGTGTAACCTATCAGAATATCACGTAGAAAATATTGAATACGTAAAGATTGAATTAAAAGACAAATCAGAATCAAAAGAAAAGAGCGAAATTATACTAGGTAAGGAAAATTATAAGTTAATTGATAAAATAGGCGATGGATTTAAAGATACGGTTTTAATAAAATTACCAGAAGACTCAAAAATAAAAAGAGATACAATTTTTGAGATTTCATATGAATATTTATATGATGAAAAAAGTAAAAACAAGAAATTAACCTTAAATATAATCCGAATTATCACAATAATTATTATAATCGGGAATTTCCTTTTAAGCTTTATAAGATTTGGCTTTAGGCCAATCTTTTGGGTTTAGTACACTTATCAGAGTGATCGACATTCATAATCTTAAAACACATGAAAAAAAATCAAATTGTTCTCTATGTGAGAAGAAAGCTCTAATTTTTAGAAAACACTCGGGGCAATTTTTATGTGCAGATTGTTTTCAAACGAGTATTGAAAAAATTATAGCAAAAACTATTTCAAAATATAACATGCTTAAACCCAGCGATAAAATTATCGTTGGTTTCTCTGGAGGAAAAGATTCAATCACTCTTCTTTATAATCTTATAAAAATTCAAAAAGGAGTACATGGATCTAACCCAATAATAGCTTTAACTATAGATGAGGGAATTAAGGGATACAGAGAAAATAGCATTGAAATAGCAAAAAAATTTTGTGAAAAATATGATATAGAGCACAAAATTCTTTCATTCAAAGAGAGATTTGGTTTAACTTTAGATGAGATTATTAGAATAAAAAAGCAAGAACCTGATTATAAATACGCTTGTAATTACTGCGCCACAATAAGAAGGCGAATACTAAACGATGGAGCAAGGGAATTAGGTGGAAATATTTTAGCAATGGGACATAATTTAACAGATGTAGCAGAAACATTCTTAATGAATATTCTTTATAAAAGATTAAAATTAATTGGAAGTCAATATATATTAAAAGATGAAAGCAAAGATTTGAGAACCTATTATATCAGAAAAATATCTCCATTATTTAAATTACCTGAAGAAGAAATATTAATATATGTTAATACAAAGAAATTTGATTTTTATTCACCTCATTGTCCTTATAGAGACGTCGATCCGATAATAAGAAGAAGAGTTTTAGAATTCATTCAATCTTGTAAGCAATATAGCGCTGAAATCGAATTTAATTTGTTAAATGGATTTTTAGAACTTTCTGAAATAGTATATCGCCATTATAGAAAGGAAAAATATAATAAATGCGATATTTGTGGATATCCCACTGGAATTGCTAAAATCTGCACATATTGTACATTAAAGAAAGAATTAAATGTTTAAACTAATCAATTAAACATTTTGAAAATTCTTTTAACATATCATATTCCCTTATTTCATCTTTAAATAAAGGTACTTCAATTAGACTTTTATTTAGTTTGTCTTGAAAAATATTTTTTATTTTTTTTAAATTTCTTTGTTGCATAGCTCTACGAGACTTACAAAATTCACATAATTCAGAGGGATCCTGATATAGTTGGTTAATTACAATATTTGAATTAGGGATATTATACTTTATTAATTGATTTAATAATCTTCCTGTTTCTGCTATTGCCATTTCTTCAGAGATCATAACAATTACAAAAGAATTTACGCTAGGATTGGTTAAATCTTCTCTAGCATCTATTATAGCATCATTCATTCTTTCTAATACCTCTAATGAATCATCTTGTTGATCACTTCCTCCTCCAAATAATTTTTTAAATTTACCAAAAATTCGTCCTAATTTTAATCTAAATTTGAGAATTCTTCCAATCCAACTAGATAATGTTTCTGGGAGTCCTAATAATCTAAGTGTATGTCCAGTCGGAGCAGTGTCAAAAATAATTAAATCATAATCATGTTCAGTCTCAATAAATTCTAAAACTTTTCCAAAAGCTAAGGTTTCATCAATACCAGGGGGATTTAACGATCCACCTTCATCTGTATCTCCTGCCATCCCATCTAACATACTTTGTACCATGTCTCCCATCATCCCTAGATCTCCTATTGGATTTACCTCAGTTAATTGTTTAAATTCTGCTACTTTTGCTTGAGGATTGATCTCCAAAGCAGTTAAATTCTCAACATCCTTTACAGGCACAGGTTCGCCTGGAGGTAACTCCATTCCTAAACTATCTCCCAATGAATGAGCAGGATCAGTACTTATAATTAATGTTTTTCGTCCATTTTCAGCAGCCCAAATTGCTGAACTTGCCGCACAGGTGGTTTTTCCTACTCCTCCTTTCCCTCCAAACATAATCATCTTTAAATTAAGTAATAAATCTCTCAACAAAACTCATCATCTACCATTTATTTTTATAAAGTAATTTTAAATTTTTCATGAAAATTATTAATTTCAATTTTAATTAATAATTAAGTTTAAAACGTAAAATAGCTACGATACCCCCAAAAGTGCTATGTAGCATCTCCCCTTCTTCAGTTTCAGAAGAAATAATATCTACTTCTGTTCCCATTGTACTTGCAATACCCCCAAGTTCTTCTATCATCGATATATTATCAGTTACATTAAAAGTATTTGAATTACATTTTGGACAACTTTCTTCTTGTACAGCTGAAACTAAACTTGTAATATATTGTTCACTTACGCTACGATTTTCAGTATATCCACAATTAGAACATTCTATCCTAACTTTATAAGTATCTAATTTCTCAGAAAGTATTAAAGTCTCAACCGCACCCATATTTAATGCTTTCTGTACATCTTCAAGACCATAGGTCACCATTCCAGTATCATTAGCAATTTCTTTCATAAATCTTTGCATAACTTGCTTCTCACGTATATATTTTACGTCTTGAATTTTATCTTTAACTTTATCAATGAGCGCACGAATTCCCTCCGATCCACCATATCCAAGATCAACTACATCTAATATTTTCTCCCTTAATCTATAATCCATACTTTCATCATTCACAAACTTTTCTTTCGAGGGCCCTGGCCCTCCAATAAAAATTCCCCTTAGGTCTTCCATTTCTAAAAATAGTTCATTAATTTCTTCGGATATTCTCCTATAGAATTGTTTTTCCCCCTCTTCAATTAATCTTTCAAAACGTCTCTGGGATTGACCTCCTGCTCTATGTTTGCTGTGAATTCCTGAGGTAAATTCTCTAACAATCTCAACATGATTTCCTTTTACATAACCAACAGCAGAATTTTGTCTTCCGATAACAAGAAGACCATAAGTTTCTTTCGGTACAAGCATTTCTTCTAAAGGCCATAATAGAAATTCACTTGCACAGTGATACCTGAATGTTTTAACTTTTTCTGGGGGATCTACAATATATAACTCATTTTTTTCTGTACCGGGAGTATTATTTTGGGGGATTGCTCCAGAAAACATGATCAATCCGTTTTCTGGACTTGTATTTATATTTTTTAATTGCCCTAAAAGACTTGCAATACTATCAAGTACATTTTTTCTTGTTAATTTTGATTTAATATTCTGACTTTCACTAACTTCATTTTTAAGGTAATTGGTGACATCAGAAATTTTTCTATCAGGGGGGATATATAATGATACTAACTCAGTATGAAAACCTTTCTTACCTTTTAAATAATCTAATAATTTTCTAGTTTTATAAATCTGTAAATCGTTACTTTTCATTTCAACAACCGAACTCATATTTATCAACTAAAATATTAAAAGATACAAAAAATTAATAGTTTTTCTTTATTTTAAA